>DASZWE010000319.1:0-8948 GCA_035546735.1 Puia sp. | reverse complement strand
AAGGTCTTCACCGGATTGGCACGCGCAGCACGGATGGCCTGGAAGCTGATGGTCAGCATCGTGATCGCCAGTGACAGGACCCAGGCCAGCACGAAGATCCACCAGCTAAGACCCACTCTGTATGCAAAGCTCTGCAGCCAGGAATGCATCCCCAGCCAGGCCAGGGGGAAAGCCACCAGGGCCGAGATGGTCACAAGCCTGAGGAAATCTTTCGAGAGCATCCCGATGATATTCCCTGCGCTGGCGCCCAGCACTTTCCGGATGCTGATCTCCCGGATACGCTGCTGCGTGGCATAGGCCGCCAGTCCAAGCAGCCCGATACAGGCAATAAAGATGGCCAGGACGGAGAATACGGTGAACACCCGCTGAATGGTCTGTTCGGCCTTGTATTGCGCGGCCAGGTTCTGATCGAGGAAAGTATAATGGAATGGTTTTTCTGGTACGAAATCATGCCAGGCGCGCTCGATGGATTTGACAGTGCCGGAAAAGTTGTCGCCCTTTATCCGCACGGTAACGGTAGGCGCAAAATCATGGAACCGGGCGGTGCTGGTAAATATCAAAGGAGCTATGGCCTGGTGCAGGGTCTGATAATGAAAATCCTTTACCACGCCCACGACGGTATAGATATACGGCGAGTCCGCGGGTCCGTTCAGGTTCTCCTGCGTTGTAGTCAGGCGCGCGCCTATGACCGGCCCCTTCAGCCCCAGCGCCGACACTGCCTTCTCATTGAGCACCACGGCCAGGCTGTCGGTAGGATATTCCTTTGAAAAGAACCGTCCTTCCTTCATCTCCAGGCCAAGGGTTTTGGCAAACTGATCGTCTACGATGATCCCCCTTCCTGTCATGGACTCCCTGGATCCCATCGGCTGCCAGCTCACCCCAAAGAAACCCTGGTCGCCGGGCATGGAGGTAGTACCGGTGACATTTTCCACACCGGCAATGCCCAGCAGGTCATTGGTAAAAGCCCGGGTCTTGTCATTGAGCAGGTCTCCCCGCTGTATCTCGATAACGTGGTCCTTCCTAAAGCCTAATCTATCCCCCAGCATAAACTGCATCTGCCGATGGACAATAATGGTGCAGATAATGAGGACGATGGAAATGGCAAACTGGAATACCACCAGCCCATTACGCAATGCCGTGCCGTACCGGCTGGACTTGAATTTCCCTTTCAGCACCTTGATAGGAGCAAACGAGGAGAGCACAAAGGCGGGATAAAGCCCCGCAAACATGCCAACCACGATCCCAAACACCAGCAGGCCCAGCAGGATCAGCGGGTTGAAGAAGCTCATCGCGGACAGGTCCTTGCCCGACATCCTGTTGAACAGGGGCAGCAGCAACCAGATAAGCCCCAGCGCCAGCACAATGCTCAAAAGGCTCACCAGCACCGACTCCATGAGGAACTGGAAGATCAGGGACTGCTTCTCCGAGCCAAAGGTCTTTCGTATGCCTACCTCCTTGGCCCTTTCCATGCTCCGGGCCGTAGACAGGTTGATAAAATTGATGCACGCGATGCCCAGGATAAATATCGCCACGATGGCGAAGATATATATGGCCCGCATGCTGCCGTTCGGCTTTGCTTCGGCTTCCATATCCGAGATGAGATGTATCTTCTGCAGGGGCTGTAAAAAATAATGATAGCTATTGCCCGCTGCGATAAAAGCTTCATAGCTCATACCGAAGTTCCGGGCTATGTCCCCGGATACATATTTCTGTATGATGGTGGGGAATTTTGTCTCCAGCGCCACAGGATTGACGCCCGGCTTGAGCAGCAGATAGGTCCAGGTGGAAAAGCCCGTATAGTTGGTCTGTCTTGCGAACGGGAAGCTCCCAAAGGACAGCAGCACGTTGAATTGCTGATGCGAATTCTCCGGCCAGTCCTTGCAGACGGCGGAGATGGTAAACCGCTGTTTTGCATCCGTTTCGAAATATTGTCCCATTGCCTTCGACACGGAGCCGAACATCTTTTTGGCCGTGGTCTCATTGATCACCGCCATATTGGGCCTGGCCAGCGCTTCGGCCGTATCCCCTTCCAGCAGGGTCGTGCTGAAGACCCGGAAGAAATTGGAATCCGCGATAAGTATATGCGGCTCCTCGAACAGCTGATCACCCACTTTCAAAAACACGTTGTTATTTCCCGCGAAATTCTGCAGTCCCGTACACATGGCTACTTCAGGGAACTCCCGCTGCATCGCCGGACCAATAGAGACCGGGATGATGGAATAAGGCGTCATCCGCTCAGGATACTTGCGCTCCAGCACCACCCGGTAGATACGGTCTCCATGCTGGTGGAAATTGTCATAGCTGAGCTCGCTCCGGATAAAAAGAACGATCAGCAGACAGACAGCCATGCCGGAGGCCAGCCCTAAAATATTGATCAGGGTGAAGGCCTTCCGCTTGAGCAGGCTTCGAACAGCGACTTTCAAGTAGTTCCTGAACATAACTGCGTATTTGATAGGTAATATAATAATTTTAATCCGTACCCAGGCCCCAGTCTATCCCCTTCAGGGTGGCCGGCACTCCCTCTTTGATCCACCGGGCGGGGGGCTCGCCTTTTAAATAATACCCAAAGAACTGCGCCAGGCGTATGGACCAGTCCTTTCGATTGCGCCTCTCCCTAAGACCGTGATCTTCCCCGTTGTACTGGATCAGCCATACTTTTTTGCCCAGTCTCCGCAGGGCGGAAAAGAATTCGATGCCCTGGTACCAGGGTACGGCTCCATCCGCATCGTTGTGCATCATCAGCAGCGGCGTCGTCACCTTGTCGGCCCTGAAAAGAGGCGAGTTCTTTAAGTAAAGATCGGGCCGCTGCCAAAGGGTGGCGCCCAGCCGGCTCTGGCTCTTCTCATACTGGAACTGCCGGCTGATACCGGTGCCCCAGCGGATACCGCCATAGGCGCTGGTCATATTGGCCACAGGCGCACCTGCCTCCGCGGCAGCAAACTTATTCGTACGGGTGACCAGGTAAGCGGTCTGGTAACCGCCCCATGAATGTCCCTGCAATGCCATCTTCGTCGTGTCTATCCATTTGTACCGGGCCGCCAGATACCGTACGGCCGACAGGACGGAATTGTATGCATCCTCTCCCGGCTGCCCCGTTTTATACCAGATGTCGGGGTCGAAGACCACATATCCGTTGCTGGTGAAATAAGGGATATTGATGGATGCCCGGACGGGTTGGGGTGTAATGTAATTGTACATCGTCTCCGCATCCCGCTCGTAGAAGTAAAAGATGACAGGGTATTTCTTCGTGCTGTCGAAATTCTCCGGCTTGTACAAAAGTCCTTCGGTGGGCTTGCCGTCCAGCATCTTCCAATGATGCAGCTCCACCGTAAACCAGTTGTATTTCGACTGCTGGGGATTGATGTGGCTAAAGGGTTGCGAGCCTTCATCACCCGCCACATACACATCATAAGGTTTGTCGAAGCTTCCCTGCAGATAGCCCAGCCGCCGGCTGTCCTTTGCCTTGAAAAAGCCGTTATGGCTGTAAGGGAAGGTTTGAGCGGTCGATCGATAATCACTCCCCCACTTATACAGCTGCATGCCACTGGTCATTTTCTTTGTATCGAAGTTCGTCAGCAGTGCCAGCTGTCCATCCTTGATGAACCACTCTTCCCTGTCCAGCCGCACATACCGTATGGTCTTGTGCTCTGCACGTCCCATCCCCCTGGTCACATTGACGGGCGCCGTCCGGCCGGCAGGATCACATTTCCAGATATCGTATTTGTCATAGATATACACCCACTGATCCCCCTCGTGCCAGCCCATGATACCATGCGGCGGCGGATCATCGGGATGATCGTCCTCTTCGTCGTACAGGGGATAATGAATGCCGGCCGTGATATTCATTACCCTCCCATCGGCAACGGCATAGGTAAACCAGTTCCGCTGATGCCAGTCATACCATAAGATGTATTTTTCCGCCGGGGATAGCGTACCTCCCTCGCGCACCTTATCCTGTACCAGCTTGCGGGAACCCGTACGCACGTCGATGAGATAGAGCTTGCGCCATCCGCTCTCCTCCCACTGCTGTTGTATACGATATCCCTTATTGCTGCTGCCAAGGGCATAGGGGCCGTTCCCTTCCTCTCCGGGAATGACATTCTCGCAATCTGCGTCACCCAGGACCACCAGCCTGCCATCCTGCCGCCCGATGGTGGCGAGATAGCTGCGCTTCAATTCATTGTTCAGCTGTGTCAGCTGCTGAGGGGAGAGATAGTCATCTTTGTAGTTCCATATATCCAGCCGCGCCGTCTCGAAATCCACCCGGCTGGTATCCCTGGGAGGACGTATGGGCGCCAGTCCCAGATACAGACGGCTTCCATCTTTGCTGAAATTATTGGCATAGTCGGGGCTGATGGTAAGATGCAAGCCATTGGTGCCCTGGCCAATCATGGGCCTGTCCGCCCGGATCACTGCGCTGTCCATCCCGGGTGTAAAGTACCAGAGCCGGTAGAATTTTACCAGCGCCCTGGCCACGCTGTCCCTTTCAGCCACAAACGCCAGCTGACCACCCTGCTCATCCAGTGCATAATTTTTTGCGTCATTGAAACCCTTCATCACCGTGTCCACCTTGTCCTGTCCTGTACGCACCCAAAGCACCAGCGCCTTTACCAGCGAATCCCCGTTCTTACGGGTGGTCTCGACTACCAGCGTCTGGCCGTTCTTTGAAAAGAAATATTCACTTACAAGATGGAACTTCCTTTCCTTTCCGTCGTTGAGGTCACGCAGCACGAGGGTGGTTCCTTCTTCAATTTCTTTGGTCTCCCCGCTCCGTCGTTTGGCCGGCGGGACGGGGGGGAGGAGCGCTGAAAACCCCTTTGCCGCTATTTCACGGATCTTTCCACGCAGGCTATCCGCCACCCTGGCCAGGCTGTCCGCCCGGGCCGTCAGCTGGTGAATACGGGTAAGGGAATCCGGAGCATGGGCGCTGTCGGAGCGGCTTCCGGGTAAAGCCTTTTCCTGCAGATACGCCAGCCAGCTACCCTCTTTTTCGGGAATTTTGTAGGACTGTACGCGGGGGACCTTTACCAGGCTGTCCTTGCCCAGCTCCAGCCACGCCAGCGTATCCTTTGGCATCTGGTCCGGCGTTTTCTTTTTTATTCGGGCTTCCCGGGTATCCCTGAAGAAAGGTTCTATGTGCAGGACAACCCAGCGGCTGTCCGGCGTAATGGAAGCCATCGTACCCCGGGGTATTTCTTTTGCATAGCTACCCTCTGTACTACGGATCACGAGCCGTCCATCGCCCTCCTGTGGTACGACAGTATAGATCAGGTATTTACCATCGGGGGAGAAAGCCCGCTCGCCGATACTTTCCCACCCGTCATAGACGGAATGGTCAAGGGCAGGCTTCTGGGAATGGGCGCTAAGAAAAATAAAAGTTAGAAGGATCAGACCAGGCGCTTTTCTCATGCAGTAAACATTTTTAGTTGGATCACGGTTATAATGTCCGGACAACGAGCCTCCGGCCCGTTCCGGATCACGACGAATTTAATTAAATACATTACAATATGAGTACACAAACCATTCCGTCCATCAAAAAAGAGCTCACCATTGGGGGTGATCTTACCGTACACCGTATGGGGTATGGGGCTATGCGTATTACAGGAAAGGGGATCTGGGGCCCTCCAAAGGACAAGGGCGAAGCCATACGAGTGCTGAAAAGAGCCATCGAGCTGGGTGTCAACTTCATCGATACCGCCGACAGCTATGGCCCCCATGTTTCCGAAGAGCTGATCGCCGAAGCCTTATATCCCTACCCTCCCGGCCTGGTCATTGGCACCAAGGGCGGTCTGCTCCGCACTGGTCCCGATCAATGGCCTGTGGACTCCTCCCCGGAGCACCTGAAAAATGCCCTGGAAGGCAGCCTCCGGCGGCTCAAGCTGGACCGCATCGACCTTTACCAGCTCCACCGGATCGATCCCAAGGTCCCTGCGGAAAAGACCTTTGAATTTCTACAGGGCGTGCAGGAAGAAGGGCTGGTCAAACACATCGGCCTTTCCGAGGTCAGCGTGGAAGAAATAAAAAAGGCGGAGGAATATTTCGAGGTGGTGTCCGTACAGAATATATACAGCGTGGACAACCGGAAATGGGAGTCCGTATTGAAATACTGTGAAGAGACGGGCAAGGCCTTTATTCCCTGGTTCCCTCTGAATGCAGGTAACGTCGACAGCATGCAAAAGGCGGAAAAAGTGGCCGCGGAGATAGGCGCTACTACCCACCAGGTGGCGCTGGCGTGGCTCCTGCATCATTCACCCAATATACTGCTGATACCCGGTACGTCCAGCGTGGCGCATCTGGAAGAAAATGTCCAGGCGGAAAGGATCTCGCTGACGCGGGAACAAATGAAGAGTATGGAGTGAGGAGCTATAATAACGCCTTGATATGCACTTCAATGTCGGCGGGCCTGGTGATAGGGGCAAACCGCCGCACAGGTTTGCCATTCTTATCCAGGAGGAACTTGGTAAAATTCCATTTGATTCGCCGCCCGAACCATCCTCCCAGCTTCGACTTGAGGTACTTGAATACAGGATGGGTAAGGGGTCCATTGACCTCTATCTTTTCGAACAGCGGAAAAGTGACTCCGTGATCGATCTTGCAGGTGACTTCCATCACATCATTGCTCAGGGGCTCCTGCGAACCAAATTGATTGCATGGAAAACCTAGTATGACTAATCCTTTTCCTTTATAGCCCTGGTATAGTTTCTCCAGGCCCTCGAACTGAGGAGTGAGACCGCATTGCGTGGCGGTGTTTACCACGAGCACTACCTTTCCTTTATATATGGACATGTCCACCGGCTGCCCCTGTGGGTTATTGGCGGAGAGCTGATAAAATTCGCTTGCCATGGTGCAAAGCTATGCTATCTTTATCTTCTAAAAATTGGATGATGTTCAAACATTCCGATAAATATATTTTATGCTTGTTCCTGCTATCCGTCCACTCAGCCATTGCACAAAACATTGCTACCCCTGCCCCTGACTGGACCGGGCTGTTCAAAAGGGACTTCGGCTGGTATGGCGGGGACGGCATTTTTACTATTCCCATGGGCCGGGACAAGACCCTTTTCTATTTCAGCGACACCATGATCGGCGACAGCGCAGGCGGACAGGTCCGAAGGACCATGATCCATAATTCTTTTGCTATCCTGCAGGGACATACTCCTTCAAAGGACAGGCTCCAATTCTACTGGGATAAAAGCAATACTGGTACGCCGCAAACACCTTTTGTTCCCACAACCCCCTCCACGCAATCCGGCGATTACTATTGGCTGGGCGCGGGCTTTTTCAATCCTATAAAAAAGGCGACCTATATCTTCGCTTATAAGATGCGTAATCTCGATACGCACGATGACTGGTCGTTCACGCTCACGGGCACCAACCTTATTGTCATTCCCGCGGGCAGCGCTCCCCCCTTCAGGAACCACCGGCAGATAGAAACCCCGCTGAATTTCCAGGGCACATCACCCGATGAGAAAGGCACGTTTGGCGCGGGCATATACGCGGCTCCCGATGGCTACGTGTATGTATATGGGATAAAGGGTAGGTCCAAAGCCCTACTGGTCGCACGGGTGCGAGGTGACAGCGTGGAAGACTTCGCCGGCTGGCGTTTTTGGGATGGAGCCGGCTGGAACAAGGACATGCAACGATCCGCCCCGCTGGTAGAAGGCGTTTCCGACGAGCTCAGCCTGAGCCCTCTTCCGGACGGACGATACATCCTTGTTTTCCAGCAGGGCGGCATGGGTCCAACGGTGGCCATGCGTATTGGGTCCAGCCCCTGGGGTCCTTTTGGTCCGGCGGTAAAGCTTTGGGAATACACCGAATCGCAGGAAAACAAAAATTACTTTACCTACAACGCCAAGGCCCATCCCCTCCTGTCCGCGCCGGGGGAATTATTGATCAGCTACAATGTCAACTCCTTTGATTTCTTTAAGGAGATCCGGAAGAATCCTCATCTCTACCGGCCGCGATTCATCCGGCTGAAGCTGGAGAGGCTGTGAACGCCGGCCAACGTGCCTTTGGCCTATGCTGCATGCAGACGACCGTCCTCTTCAGAAATCCTACAGATTTTAGACAGAAATTGGCGTCATATGCGCACATTCCTACTGCTATTTCTGTTGACTGTTTCCTGCGGGCTGCAGGCGCAGGAGAATTACGAGATCCAGGTCTATGCCTCACCTACTGTTCAAAAAGGCAGCACCATGGTCGAGCTGCACAGCAATTACACTTTTGACGGGACCAGGACCGCGGAAGACAAGGTCCTGCCGACCAATCATGTCCTGCACGAGACGGTAGAGATCACACATGGCTGGACCACCTGGTTCGAGACCGGCTTTTATTTTTTCAATGCCATCGGCAACGATCATCGTACAACTTACGTAGGTAGTCATATCCGGCCGAGGGTGATGGTTCCCTCTTCATGGAAATGGCCCGTAGGCGTCAGCCTCTCCATGGAGGCAGGCTATCAGAAAAGGGAGTACAGCGAAGATGACTGGAGCCTGGAGATTAGACCCATAGTGGACAAGCAGTGGGATAAGTTATATCTCTCCTTCAACCCGACCTTTGATAAATCTTTTCACGGGGCCAGCAGAGACCAGGGATATGTGTTCTCGCCCAATTTCAAAGCTTCCTACAACGTGACCAGGGTAGTCGCGGGAGGTTTCGAATACTATGGCTCGCTGGGACCGCTGAACCATTTCCAGCCTTATCAGACGCAGCAGGAGCAGCTGTTCGCGGCAGTGGACCTGGACTGGTCGCCGGAATGGGAATTGAATTTCGGATTCGGCTGGGGCCTGACACAAAGCACGGACAATGCCATCATTAAGCTGATCCTGGGCTATCGGTTCCACAAATAGCCCGGCTTTTAACAGAACATAAACAGGCCGTTCAGCGTTATTCTGTATCCTGTGTTCAAACATTGAATACTCACTTTATGGTCAAATACTTCTGTTTCA
>DASZWE010000318.1:0-4708 GCA_035546735.1 Puia sp. | reverse complement strand
ATGATGGGCCTGTCGGCCAATCGGCCTGTGGCCGATTTTTGGCCCGCCTCCGCAATTGGGAAAAGTAGCTCCGGCGGGCAACAAAGGCTTATGATGGGCCTGTCGGCCAATCGGCCTGTGGCCGATCCTGGGACCGCCTGGCCCGTCTCCGCCTCCGCGATGGCGGCGGGCGAAAAGCGTTTTGACTTCAATACGCAATGTCAGGAGGCTTACCAGGACATCATCCAGCTAAAGCTCGATGCCGGGCAGAAGATACTGGATGCGGAGAAAAAAAGGGATCCCGACAACCTGATACCCCTCTTCCTGGAGAACTATATCGACTTTTTCATTCTTTTTTTTAACGAGGATCCCGTGGAGTACCAGGCCCGGAAGGGTATGCTGGACCAGCGGATCAAGTGGATGAACGAGGGGCCAGAGTCATCGCCTTTCTATCTTTTTACACATAGCGTTATCCATTTTCAGTGGGCTGCCATCAAGATCAAGTTTGGCGATAATTGGGATGCGGGATGGGAGTTCAGACGCTCATTCCTGCAAAGTAAGGAGTTGGAAAAGAAGTTTCCTTCCTTTGTGCCTGCCCGGATGCTTAGCGGAGCCATGAAAGTGGTGGCTAGCACCATTCCCGACGGGTACAAGTGGCTCAGCAGTCTGCTGGGTATAAAGGGCAATATCAAAGAAGGGATGGACATGCTCGATAAGGTGCTGAAGGCCGACGATGTTACTTCCCACTGGTTCCGGAAAGAAGCTACCTTTTATTATCTCTACCTGCAGTTCTACATCGAGAACAAGCATAAGGAGGTCTTTACCTATATACAGAACCTGGATATAAAGAACAACTATCTTTTTGCATACCTGGCGGCGAATCTGGCTATCAACGATCAGCGGGCCGCCTATGCGGAGCAGGTCATGCGTCAGCGAAGCAGGGAAGGGGGATATCTGGCGATGCCCGTATGGGACCTGGAGATGGGGTATGTGCTTTTGTGTCATCAGTCGTCCGAGGCACATGTATATCTGGACCGATTTGTCAATTCGTTTAAGGGGAGGTTCTATGTGAAGGATGCGTTGCAGAAACTGAGCTGGTATTATTATCTCAATGGAGATATGACCCGGGCGACGCAGTGCCGGACACAGATATTATCGAAGGGGGGAGCGGAGTCCGACGCCGACAAGCAGGCATTGAAAGAGGCAAAGAGCGGAAAATGGCCAGACAGGGTGTTGTTGAAGGCGCGATTGCTTTCTGATGGGGGATATTATGGGGAGGCGTTGCAATCCTTGCAGGGCAAGGGTTCGGGAGATTTTCGGACGTCGGAGGACAAGTGTGAGTTTGCCTACCGGCTGGGGAGGATCTATGACGGGCTGGGCAGGAGCAATGAGGCCGTCTCTGCGTATTTGACGGCTATCAAGACAGGGGAGCATTTAAAGGAGTATTTTGCTGCAAGGGCTGCTTTGCAGACCGGGTATATTTATGAGCAGCAGGGGGATAAGACTACTGCTGTGGATTATTTTCAGAAGTGTCTTTCTCTGAAGGATCACGATTATAAGAATTCGCTGGATCAGAAGGCAAAGGCAGGGATGGAAAGGTGCAAGTGACCTGCCCCTCTACTCGGACCGCAGACTCTTCACCGGGTTCGTGGTTGCTGCCCGTATACTTTGATAACTCACCGTCACTAACGTGATCAGCAGCGCACCCAGGGCCGTAAGGGCAAATATCCACCAGGACATGTCTACATGATACTGATATTTGTCCAGCCAGCCGTTCATGAAATAGCTGGCCAAAGGTACCGCCAGGACGATAGAGATAACGACCAGCTTGATGAAATCCTTGCTGAGCAATCCCCATAAATTAAACACCGACGCACCCAGCACTTTACGAACGCCGATCTCCTTGATCCGTTGTTCCGCCATAAAGGAAGCCATTCCGAAGAGACCGAGACAGCTGATAAAGACAGCCAGCGTGGCAAAAAATCCCGCCAGCCTGCCAATGCGCGCCTCGTTGTTGAACTTCATCGCATATTCGTCATCGACAAATTTATAAGAGAAAGGCACGGCGGGTGAATAGGTCTTGCAGACTTCCCCGATCTTCTTAATGGCTTCGTGTGCGCTGACTTCGGGGTTGATCCTTATATTGACGTATCCGAATTCATCGGGAGTAATGTAAAAGATGGTTTGTTTTACAGGGTCATAAGGCGAGGACATGACCATATCCTTTATCACGCCGATGATCCGGTGATCCCTGTTGCGAAATCGTAGCATCTTCCCGATGGGATTGTTAAATCCTATGTATTTTACCGCGGCTTCATTCACTACCACCGAGGACGAGTCCGTACCCAGCCGGCTATCGAAATCCCTTCCCTGCACGAATTGCCAGCCCACTGTCCTGCCATAGCCCATTGTGATACGGATATTGGCGAAGTCCGTTGTAAGGGCCGGGTCCTTTCCTTCCCAGGAAACATCACCCCGGTTGTTATTTACACCTGTAGCCGGGCTGGAAGATTCCGCTACTTCCGTCACCATGCCAGACCGTAGCAGGTCAGTCCTCATTGCCTCGAAATGATTATGGAGATCGTTGGTGCTGGTAGTAATATTTACCAACCCGTCGCGTGTATATCCCACAGGTCTGTTCCGGGCGAATTGGATCTGCCGAAAGATTACGATGGTGCCGATAATGAGCACGACCGACACCGTGAACTGTAATATTACCAGGGCCTGTCTGGGGATAGCTGCCAGCCGTCCTGCCTTGAAGACGCCCTTCAGCACTTTCACCGGCTGGAAGGAGGAGAGATACAGGGCCGGGTAGCTGCCTGCGATAAGTCCCGTGAAAAAAGTAAAGCCCAGGCTGATCAGCCAGAACAAGGGGCTGTTCCAGGGGATCGACATTTTCTTTCCCGACAGGCCGTTGAAAAAAGGCAGCGCCAGCTGTACCAGCAGCAGGGAGAGGACAAAGGCCAGCAGGGCCACCAGCAGCGATTCACAAAAGAACTGTGTGATCAGCTGCGCCCTGACCGAACCCACTGCCTTGCGTATGCCTACTTCCCTGGCTCTTTTTTCACTGCGTGCTGTAGAGAGGTTCATAAAGTTGATGCAGGCCAACAGCAGCACGAATACTCCAATGATCCCAAACATCCATACATATTCGATGGCGCCTCCCGTGTTGACGCCATTCTTGAACTGGGAGTACAGATGCCATTTGCGCATAGGCTGCAGGAATACGACGGGAGAGATCTTTTTGGCGTCATCTTTACTGAGATTATTGCGCTTCACGTCCCTGATCCTGGCAGACACCTTGTCTATGTCCGCATTGTCCGCCAGCTGTACGTAGAGGAAGAAGCTGTTATCCTTCCAGTCCGTAAGGGTCCTTTCCGCCAGGTCATGAGAGGCGTAAAAATCCCAGGGCGCGATAAAAGCCATATCGCGCAGACTATTATTCAGCGGCAGGTCCTCATAGACGCCCGTCACCTTGAAACTGGCGTCATTGTCCAGTTTTATCATTTTCCCTATTGGCTCTGCGTCCCCGAACAAGGTCTTTGACAACGATCCGGATATCATCATAGAGGACGGGTCCTTTAGCCCATCCGATGATCCTTTGAGCATGGGAAGGGTGAAAATGTCCGGTCCTTCGGGGCCCATAAAGATACCCGGGCTGGAGATCACCTTATCACCCGCCGTCAGGACATGCGCTCCCGGATGGGAGGTCAGGGTGATGTGTTTGAAGTCGTTGCTATAGTTCTTACGCAGCTCCGCCTCCAATGGCACCGGGATTACGCGGCTGGTAGCAATATTCCCATGGACCGTCTGCTGTTGCATGACCTCCGCGATGCGGTCGTAGTTACGGTGGTTCCTGTCGAAGGAAAGCTCATCCCATATCCAGAGCCCAATAAGCAGGGCCACCGCCATGCCTACCGACAGGCCGGCGATATTGATGAATGAGTAGGCTTTATTCTTTTGAAGGTAGCGCAGGGCTGTCCTGAGATAATTTTTGAACATATATATTCCCGTTCAAAAGAATTGCCAACATTTAAGGATGCTAGAAATCAATTGATTGTGTTCTCCCTTGGCCATACGTGCGTTCGGTTTTGAAACAACAATTGTCCGCTGCCGATGTGAAAATATTCTGCATTGTGCTTCGATGGGTTTCTCTTAATTTGCCGGGTGAAAGAAATTGCACGGCGAGCCATGATACAAAAGCTTCATATACAGAATTATGCGATCATCGATGTCCTTACCATCGAATTTTCGGGAGGAATGAACGTTATTACGGGTGAGACAGGTGCGGGTAAGTCCATACTCATGGGGGCATTGTCGTTGATCCTGGGTGATCGTGCGGACAGCGCGGTATTGATGGAAAAGGACAAAAAATGTTTTGTAGAAGGTGTGTTTACGCTGTCCGGGAAGAAGGAGGTCGTTCGTTTTTTCAAGGAGAATGACCTGGATGTGGAAGATGAGATCGTCATTCGTCGAGAGATAGCCGTCAGCGGGAAATCCAGGGCGTTTGTCAACGATACGCCGGTGAACCTGGAGCAGCTGCGTAGGCTGAGCTCCGAGCTGGTGGATCTGCATCGTCAGTTCGACACCCTGGAGCTGGGTGAGTCGGACTTTCAGCGGGAGGTATTGGATGCGCTGGCCGGTCAGATAGCGGCGCTGGAAAAATATCAGACCGTATACAGACAGTGGATGGGCGCGGGCAGAGAGCTTGCCAAACTACAGGAGCAAA
>DASZWE010000317.1:0-5320 GCA_035546735.1 Puia sp. | reverse complement strand
GGGACAAATATTGGGCCATGCGGAAAGTGTATGACCCCAAGGGACTGCGGTGGATCGTGGATTATGATGTTCAGCGGATCCGGACGCTGTTGATACAACGGTCGTCTGATATTGTCATAAAAGGCATACATTGCCAGGATGCGGGTTTCTGGACGGTGCAGGTGCTTTATTCGTCGCATGTCACTGTAGACGGCATCGTGGTGCGCAATAACGAGCATGGACATGGACCAAGCACGGATGGGGTGGATATCGACTCATCCACCTGGGTGCTGGTGGAAAACTGTGATATAGATTGCAACGACGACGACTTTTGTCTGAAGGCAGGCAGGGACTGGGATGGGCTTCGGGTGGGCAAGCCAACCGAGTATGTAGTGATCCGGAACTGTATTGCACGGAAAGGCGGCGGGTTGCTGACCATCGGGAGCGAGACGTCGGGGAGCATCCGGCATGTGCTGGCTACGGACCTGGTGGCGCATGGTACGGGAAATGGGTTCCATATCAAATCGGCCACTACGCGGGGCGGTGCTGTCGAAGACATTCATTTGCGCAATATCACGATGGACAGTGTAGGCAATGCCATTCTCTTTACCATGAACTGGAATCCTGCCTATAGCTATTCGACATTGCCTCCAGGCTACCATGCGGATTCTATACCTGAGCACTGGAAGACCTTATTGCACCGGGTAGAGCCGGCGGAGAGGGGGATACCTCATTTCAGGGATATTTATATATCGGGGATGAAGGTGACGAGCGCCAAAAAGGCCATCGTAGCATCCGGGCTGGAGAATTCCCTTATTACGGGGGTGCATATGAATGATGTGCGGATCGTCGCGGGTGATGCGGGAGAGGTGCATTTTATAAAGGATTGGGAAGTTAAGAAAGTGAATATAATTGCGAGGAACGGGTCGGTGTTGAATATGGGAGACAAAGGAAAATAAATGAAATGATCATGCGAAAACTATTTTTTCAATGGGTGCTCCTGGCGGCAGCCTGCTTATCTTTTACGACCGTGGCATTGGAGGACGGGAAGCCCGTGTTCTATATCATCGGGGATTCCACGGTGAAGAACGGGAAAGGCAAAGGGGATGGAGGTCTATGGGGATGGGGGAACTACCTGGACACGTACTTCGACACAAGCCGGATATCTGTACGGAATCATGCACTGGGCGGGCGGAGCAGCCGGACCTTTATCACAGAGGGGCATTGGGATGTGGTCTTGTCGACGTTGAAGGCGGGTGATTATGTCATTATGCAATTCGGTCATAACGACGGGGGGCCGTTGGACGATACGGCACGTGCGCGGGGGACGATCAAGGGGACGGGAGAGGAGACGAAGGATATCTATAATCCCATTATGAAAAAGTACGAGACCGTTCATACGTATGGCTGGTATTTGCGGAAGTACGTTGCGGACATCAAGGCCCGGGGCGCGACGGCCATTATCTGCAGTCCCATTCCCCGGAATAGGTGGGTGGATGGAAAATGTGTACGGGCGTCAGGGGATTATGGCAAGTGGGCGCGGGAAGTGGCGGAGGCGACGGGGGCGTACTTTATCGACCTCAATAAACTTATCGCCGATGAGTATGATAAACTGGGGCCTGACAGGGTGAAGGAATTTTTCCCTGGCGATCATACCCATACGAATGCGGCGGGGGCGAAGCTGAATGCGGAGGCGGTGGTGAAGGGGATACGGGGTCTTGGAAAAAATGAACTAACGCAGTATCTATGGCATTGAGGTGGTATTCGGTGGATTTTTCCGTAGTGAAGGATCTTTTTACTACGGGCAGCCGGCTGGTCTATCATACTTATACGAAAAGCGGTCCTGATGAGTTAAGACCTAAATCGACCAAATGATGAAGCAGAACAGTTTACTATTATCGATGATGTTGATGGGGTCAGCTGTCCTGGCCCAGGAGATGCCAAAGCAAAAAGATGTATTGGAGCAAATGCGATTGGCCAATACGTATTTTATGGACAAGTGGCCCGATCCGGGGAAAGAGATTTTTACCAATATAGCGCGACCCAGTCATATATGGACAAGGGCTGTGTATTATGAGGGGTTGATGGGTCTGTATTCCATAGACCCGCAGAAAAAATATTATGATTATGCGGTGGAGTGGGGAGAGAAGCATGGGTGGACTCCCCGCAACGGCGTCACCGACCGCAATGCCGATGATCAATGCTGTGGTCAGACCTATATCGACCTGTATGAGATGGATCCCCGGCCGGAAAGGATAGGACCCATCAAGGCCTGTCTGGACAATATGGTATCCAGCGACAGATGCGATGACTGGCACTGGATAGACGCCATACAGATGGCGATGCCTGTATTTGTGCGGCTGGGGGTGGTGCTGAAGGATACGGCTTATTTCCGGAAGATGTATGACCTGTATCATTATACGAAATATGTCCATGGCGGGCATGGGTTGTTCGATCCGCAGGAGCATTTGTGGTGGAGAGATAAGGATTTTGTTCCGCCGTATAAGGAGCCCAATGGCCGGAACTGTTATTGGAGCCGGGGGAATGGATGGGTCTTGGCGGCGCTGGTGAGGGTGTTATCTCTTTTGCCCGTGAGCGATCCGCACAGGAAGGAGTACCTGCAGGATTACCAGGACATGGTGCGCGCGCTCGTGCCCTTGCAGCGGGAGGACGGTTTTTGGAATGTGAGCCTGGAGGACCCGGGGCATTTTGGAGGGAAGGAGTTAAGTGGAACGGCGCTGTTCACCTATGGGATCGCCTGGGGGGTGCACCATGGGTGGCTGGATGGGAAGACGTACCGGCCTGTGGTCCTGCGAGCCTGGAATGGGTTGGTTAAGGACTGTTTGAGAGATGACGGGTTCTTGAAATATGTACAGGGAACGGGGAAGCAGCCTTCGGACGGGCAGCCGGTGGGGCCGGACAAAGTCCCGGATTTCGAGGATTACGGACTGGGTTGTTTCCTGTTGGCAGGCAGCGAGGTATATCAGCTGGCTACGCCACCCGCGGCCAACCTGGATGAGCAAAAGGTGCCGCCTTATAAGGAGCCCGATGCGCTAATGGCAGCAGATGGTCACCGGGTGACGAGCGTGAAAGAGTGGAAGGCGTCCCAGCGGCCTTATCTCTACGGGTTGTTTGAAAAGTATGTCTATGGCCGGATGCCAGCTGTGAAAATTGCGATGGGGGTGAGGGTAGAGTCGGTGGATTCGACGGTGCTGGATGGGCTGGCGATCCGTAAAAGGGTGACGTTGTACTTTACGGGCAAGGATAGGACGACCGGGGGAAGGGGTACTGTGGCCGGAGGGGCGGATGCCGGGGCGGGTGCAATGGAAGCTTTGGTCGACGGGACAGACACGGCGGCACGGCTGAATGTCGTCATTTATCTCCCGCGCAAGGGGCCTGTCCGGTGTCCCATCTTTGTGGGCTATAATTTCGGGGGTAATGGTGCGGTGGAAAATTCATCTCAATGGCCTTTGAAAGCAATACTTTCGAGAGGGTATGGGGTGGCGACCGCGTGGTACTGGGATATTGAGCCGGACAGGGCGGATGGATGGCAAATGGGGGTTCGTACCCGTCTGGCGGCGGCATTGCAGATCGAGCCGCGTGAATGGGGCGCCATTGGGGCGTGGGCCTGGGGATTGGGCCGGATAGCGGATTATCTGGCGATGGATAAGCGGGTGGATCCGCGGCGGCTGATCGTCATTGGTCATTCCCGGCTTGGAAAGGCGGCTCTTTGGGCTGCTGCGGGAGATCCGCGGTGGGCGCTGGTGGTTTCCAATGAGTCGGGAGAGGGAGGGGCTGCCCTGTCCAAAAGAAATTATGGAGAGACCATCGCCATTATCAATGAGAAGTTCCCGTGGTGGTTTGCGCCGACCTATAAACAGTATGGCGATGATCCTGCTGCGCTGCCCCTGGACCAGCATATGCTGCTTTCGCTGATGGCGCCCCGTCCCCTGTATGTCGCCAGTGCGGAGGGGGATCAGTGGTCCGATCCGAAGGGGGAGTTCCTCAGCGCTGTAGGTGCGGGGGCGGCCTATGGACTTTATAAGGAAAAGGGAGTGGAAGGAGAGAATCTGCCTGACCTGGGCCATCCTGTCGGCGGGTATATACGGTATCATATCCGGCCGGGCAAGCATGATATTACCTTATATGACTGGAGCCAGTATATGAATTTTGCCGACCAATATCTGAAAAAATAGATATGAGGCTGGAACATGTAAAAATATTCACCATAATTAACGATTTGGGTATTTTTGTGTTAAAATAACTTAATAATCAGATAACATATTTGGTGATTTCTCCGGATGAATGCACTTTCTTTGAACCTCCTTCCAGAACGGGCCGGAGGCTCGTTGTCCGAAGGACAGATATCAGATCTTTCCGAGAAACGGACTACATTTCCTCGATGGCCGTTTTTCGGACATTTATTAGCTAACGTTGCTTAATTTGTCCGGACATGTCAAAAAACAAATTGCTGGTTCCATTTATCCTGGTCACTTCCCTGTTTTTCTTATGGGCATTTCTCCACAACCTGAACCCCATTTTGATCCCGCACCTTAGAAAAGCGTGTCAACTGAATGATACTCAGTCTTCGCTGGTGGATTTTCCAATTTACCTGGCGTATTGTGTGACGGCCATTCCAGCGGGGCTTTTTATGCATAAATATGGATATAAAAGAGGGATCATACTGGGTTTGATATTGTATGCCATTGGGGCGATCTTGTTCACCTTTGCGGCTACGGAACGGACGTTTGCCTTTTTTCTGGTGGCATTGTTTGTCGAAGGCGTTGGGGCGGCATTTTTGGAGACCGTGGCCAATCCCTATATCGCCAACCTGGGAGACCCTTCCCGTTCGGAACAGCGGCTGAATTTTGCGCAATCCTTTAATGGACTTGGCGCATTTGTGGCACCATTGGTAGGGGCAACCTTTATTTTATCGGGCATCGAACATACGCCGGCGGAGCTGGATGCCATGAAGGTCAATGGGACGCTGCAAGCCTATTTGCAGTCGGATGCCAATACGGTCAAGCCGCCTTATTATGTGATAGCCGGGGTAGTATTGCTGGTGGCGCTGTTGTTTGTATTCACCAAGCTGCCGGAAGTAAAAGAACCCGAACCGGGGTCGTATGATCCTAAATTGTCCATCGATGAAGGGACTAGTGCGCATGCGCATGTACCGGGGACCGAGTTTTCTTTCAGGGTGTTCCGGATCAGTCATCTCCGATGGGCCATCCTGGGTATCTTCTTTTATGTGGGATCGCAGGTCGGGGTAGGAAGCTTTTTTATAAGATTCTCCCGATTTGTCGCGGATATTCCGGAGAAGGAGGCGGGAACGATGTTCGGT
>DASZWE010000316.1:0-4656 GCA_035546735.1 Puia sp. | reverse complement strand
TGGGCTAAAATTATCCGGCGGGGAGAAGCAACGTTTATCCATCGCCCGTGCTCTATTGAGAAAACCCAAATTGCTGATCTTCGACGAAGCTACATCCGCCCTCGATTCCCTCACCGAAGAGGACATCACCCGCACCATCCGGGAAGTGTCTTCCAGGGGCGACCAGATAACAATCCTCATCGCACATCGTTTATCTACCATCATGCATGCCGACCGGATCTATGTGCTGGAAAAAGGTGAAGTAGTAGAGACAGGAGCGCACGTGGAATTATTGGAGGAGAAAGGCCTTTATTATGCCATGTGGAGACAGCAGATTGGTGAAAGAAAGTATGATAAACTGAAAGCTTCATGATATATTCACTAACTGGACCGCTAAATGACACCCTTATCCGTCGTAATTATAACCTATAACGAGGAGAAGAATATTACGCGATGTATGCAGTCAGTAATGCCCATTGCCGACGAGGTGGTTGTATTGGATTCTTTTTCCACGGACAGGACGGCGGTCATCGTTCAGGAGTTGGGTGGCGTCTTTCATCAACAGGCTTTTGAAGGATACGGAGCACAAAAGAATGCAGCAGCAGCGCTCGCCTCATATGATCATATCCTGTTCCTGGATGCAGATGAGGCATTGAGCGAACAGCTATGCAAGAGCATCCGCCAGGAGAAATGGCAGGGTTTTCCCCAAAACGGATATCTGATGAACAGGCTGAACAATTACATGGGACAGTGGATCCGTCACGGCAGCTGGTATCCCGATAGAAAGCTGCGTCTCGCCGACAGGCGGAAGAGCGCCTGGAGCCTGGACATCGTCCACGAATCGCTGGTGCCGGATAAAAATGCCCGTATCGGCCTGCTCAGCGGCGATCTTCTTCATTACACCTACACCAGCTATGACGACCATGTAGATAAGAACAACCGGTATAGCCGGCTGTCCGCACAGCTGCTGTTCGAAAGAGGAAAAAAAGCCACCTGGTTCAAGCTCGCCTTCAATCCCTTCTGGGCCTTCTTTACCAGCTATTTTCTCCGGGCAGGCTTTCTGGATGGGTTCAATGGGTTTGTCATCGCCGTCCATATTGGCCATCTTACTTTTCTAAAATACAGTAAATTGTACCTCCTTAGGTCCGAAAAACAGGTAGCTAATAAATAGACCCGTTTCCCGGACACATCTAATGATTGTCCTTCGGACGACGAACCTGTGGTTCGTCCTGCACAACCATGAGCCGGCTGCCAGAGTAATAAAAAGCACTTAAACCAGCCTGCTAAAATCCGTACCTTCGCCCCCATGCCGACACAAGACAAACCCAATTATCTCTGGAGCATGCTTACCATGAAATGCCCCCGTTGCCGCAAGGGCCACATGTTCACCCAACCTAATCCATGGAAATTGCGTAAAACCCTAAAAATGCCGAAGAAATGTCCGGAATGCGGGCAGCCCTTCGAGCTGGAAGTAGGCTTCTGGTACGGCACAGGATATGTATCCTATGCGCTGTCCTTTGCATTGTCGGTAGCAACCTTCATCGCCTGGTGGGTATTGGTAGGCCTCTCTACGGAAGACTCCCGGTTTTTCTGGTGGATGGGCCTCAATGCCGTCCTGCTCGTCCTTCTTCAGCCCTGGCTCATGCGGCTCAGCCGCGTGATCTATCTCTATTTCTTCGTCAAGTATGATCCCGACTATAAGAATACAGCCGTAAAAACCTTCGATTAGTAGAAAAGCCACCCACCCGCCGGTGAATGGCTTTCTGTTTATGACATCGGGTTAGTAAATAAATAACGCCGAAAATACAATATTATTTTATCCACATCCGCCTGCGCCTTAGGACAATCCCGTTCCGGCAGCCCGCTCACAGCCCGTATACCGCTATTCCGCTGCCGTGGACGACCCGGATGAAGTGCTGAGATCCAGTGGAATACTCACTTTCAAACTAATATTACGCCCCATATTGTAGATGCCATGCGCGGGATTGGTATCGGTAGGCGAGAACAAAAAGTATTTCAGCCTGCTGAGATGATCGTAATAAGCGGTATTGAAAAGATTGTCGCCGTTGAGATAAACGCTCATCACCGTCTTCCCTTTCTTGTTGGTAAAGTTACCCCCCACTCCCGCATTGAATAGCGTATACCCCGCCGTAGGCGTCTCCGTATTATATGCCAGAAAAGCTCTGTTCTGCGCCGCATAGTACTCCAGCTGCACCTTTACGAATGCATGTGACATACGCGTCCGCTTCGAATTAAATTCATATCTCAGCTCGGAAATGCCATGGGTGGGCGGAATAAAAGGCAAATATCGGGCGCTGTCATTCAACACCTTCCCTTTTACCCCCTTGTTGTTGCCATACACGATGGAAAGACTGTTCTCGAAATGCAGCGCCTTGACGGGATGTATATCCACGCTGACCTCTCCTCCATACAGTTGTGCGCGTGATGCCACGAACTGGAAATAAGTATTCTTGCCCGTTGCATCCATGGAATCCGTTCCATCGGCCCTTACCAGCTTCTGGTCGTAGATATAGTTCGAGATGAAATTATTAAAGAGGTCCAGTGTCGCGACAACATACCTTGATGAATAAACGAAACCAAGGTCTTCTTGTAAGCTGAACTCAGACTTGAAATTCGGATTGCCCAGCTGGTAAATATTGGTGCCCGGATGCACACCGTTCGCGGATATCTCCGCGATATTGGGGGCGCGGAAACCACGCGCGATATTCGCCTTGATGGCAAACTGCTCCGTAAAATTATAGGTGGCGCCCAGGCTGCCGGACCATCCCGTAAACGTCTTTTTATATCCGGGGAACTGGAGATCCGCACCCGCCGTATCGGCCCCAAACACTGCCTTGTCAAATCCCGTAGAAGGGTTCACAGTAGTATACAGCGCCGCATTGTCAAACCGGCGTGTATCAAATCGGACACCGCCGGAGACATCCAGCTTATCAAAAGTTCGTTTGGCCAGCACAAAAGGACCGACATCAAATTGATGATAGGATGGGATGACAAACTCCGTTCCATCCGTGGTGTTGTTACTTTGATACATGCCGTTGAGCCCTACCGTCAGGTTCCAGTCGTCGAACTCCGGAACAAAGTATTTGATGTCGTACGTATAGCTGTTCAGCTGCAGGTAAAGACCAGGAGTGGTATAGGCGACAGGATGACTGAATTCCCGGCGGATGCTGCGCTGGAAGCCCAGGTTCACCTGCAGCCGGCCGTATTCTCCCAAGGTAAAACTGTTGCCGGAATAGATCCGGTAGTGCTGTACATGCTGATGTAATTTCTCGATGCGATAGCTGCCCAGGTCCGCATCGCTGACGATCTGCCGGACGGTATCAGCCTCCGTGATCTGCCGGGTAAACCTTCGCGTAGCGCTGTCGCGGCTGCCATCCGGTATCTCCTGCAGGTCGTCATAAAGTACAAAGTCCAGGTGTGAATAACCCCACTTGCGATGCAGTCCCAGCGAGGCGCTGGCATCCGTCTCGTTAAAGGCGGTGCCGAATACCCGCCCGTCCGTCTTATCCTTGTAATCCACCGCCTGCTTGTGCGAGATACGGCCCATCCATTCCATACCGCCATGCGTACCCCCCAGATAAGCCGAGCCTCCTAAGTATTTATTGTTGGATTGATAATCGAGTGTAATATTCCCCTGTGTCTTCCCTTCCGGAGCAGGCTGCGTGGGGATAAGATTGACGACCCCCGCCAGCGCATCGGAGCCAAAGCTCAGGCTGGCCGGCCCCTTGATCACTTCCACTCTTTCCACGCCATACTGGTCTACCTCGATACCATGCTCATCACCCCATTGCTGCCCTTCCTGTCGTATGCCATCGTACAGCGTAAGTATCCTGTTATAACCCAAACCACGGATAAAAGGCTTGCTGACATTGGGCCCCGTTGTGACAGCCCGGATACCGGGGATCCTGGCGATAGCATCTATGGCATTGGTGCTCAGATTGGACTCGAGATAATCGTGGTTGATAGCCACGATAGGTACAGGACTTCGCTTGATCTGCGTGGCCTTGGACAACCCGGTGACAACGACCGGACTTTCTTCCACATATTCATCCGAAAGGGAAAAATCCTGCGAGACAGGCCCCGAAATGGTGACGGTCTTCGTAAAGGTCTTAAAGCCGATGGAATGTACTTCGATAAGATACCGGCCGGATGGGAGAGTAGCAAATCTATAATAGCCCGCCGTATCGGTGATAACGCCCAGCTTCAGATCAGGAATATAGACGGACGCCCCTATCAGCGGCGCGCCATTCTTGTCGACCACCTTGCCGGCAAGACTCCCCGTGCCAGGGATCCTCGCAAAGGACATCAGCATCAACGGTAAGCATAACAGAACAAAGTATAAAGATCGATTCATGATTCTCGGGATGAACCGCCCGGGGCGGTTCCTTTTTTGCTGCGAGGTTTCAAAATTAGCTCAGTAGGGCTCCCCGGGCAAATTTTAGGGACTAAAAGATGTTAATCAGCTGGTAATTTCCTGTCTCGCTGACTATTTCTTCAGGACCACCGTAAAAATGGTCCCTTCGCCCGGATTGCTCTCGCAGGATATCTTCCCGTTGAGCTCCTCGCAGATACGCTTGACGATGGAGAGACCCAGCCCGGTGGAAGGTTCGCCATTCGTAGGCTGGGAGGATATCTTACTGTACTTGGAAAAAAGAT
>DASZWE010000315.1:0-9920 GCA_035546735.1 Puia sp. | reverse complement strand
ATGAGCCGGTTGCGCTCGGCAGCTATTTTCTTACGCAATAGAGCGTCCCGATCCAGATCATAATAGATGATCCCATCCACGATGGTCTTGTCGGACTTGGCATAGATGCTGAGAGGATTGTCCGTCCATAATACCAGGTCGGCGTCCTTGCCCGTCTTGATGCTGCCTACTCTATCGGCGACATGCAACGCCTTCGCCGGATTCAGGGTCACCATCTTGAACGCTTCCTCTTCGGACAGACCTCCATACTTGACGCTGTTGGCAGCCTCCTGGTTCAAACGGCGGGCCTGCTCCGCATCATCGGAATTGATACATACATTGAGCCCAACCCTCGTCATAATAGCGGCATTATAGGGGATAGCGTCCTGTACCTCCACTTTATAGGCCCACCAGTCGGAGAAGGTAGAGGCGTTGGAGCCATGTTCTTTCATCTTATCAGCGACCTTATAACCCTCCAGGATATGCGTAAAAGTATTCACGCGGAATCCGAACTTCTCAGCCACACGCATCAGTGTCGTGATCTCGCTCTGTACATAGCTGTGACAAGTGATAAAACGCTTGTGCTCCAGTATCTCTACGAGTGCATCCAGCTCCAGGTCCCGGCGGGTCACACCCGGCGCCGCCTTCCTTGCCTGCTGATAATCGCGTGCCCGCGTAAAGGCATCCATCAATACCTCCTCCACACCCATACGTGTGTCGGGGAATCGGTTGTTGTTCTGGGACGTGGTCCTCTTTACATTCTCACCCAATGCAAACTTGATAAAGGGATCCCAGTTTTTGAACTTAAGCCCTTCATCGTCCTGTCCCCAACGCAGCTTGATCAGCTGGGTCTGTCCGCCGATGGTATTCGCGGAACCATGCAGGATATGGGAAGAAGTGACGCCACCGCTGAGCTGGCGGTAGATATTGATGTCTTCCGGATTGAGATTGTCAGCGATCCGTACTTCGGATGTGACGGACTGTGCGCCCTCGTTGATGGAAAAGGCGGCGATATGCGAGTGCTCGTCGATGATGCCGGGCGTGAGATACTTACCGGTGCCGTCGATAACAAGGGCTCCTGCAGAAGACAGATTCTTGCCGATCTGGGCGATCTTCCCACCCTTTACCAGCACATCCGTATTTTCCAGCCGGCCCTCTTTCTCATTGGTCCAGACAGTAGCATTCTTTATCAGGAGATCCCGTTGTGTGGGCAACGAATCCCACCCATAGCCATCAAAAGGATAAGTCACCTTCCCGACCCGGAGAGGCCGCTTACGGCTGCTGTCGGACTCGGGAGCCGAAGCCTTTGACCAGACGGCCGTCCAGGTAACCCAGTTGCCGGCGCTGTCAGTGCCATTTCCATTCCAGCCGTCGGCATATACGGCCCCGCTGAGATGCGTAAGCTGCGCAGGACGACCGCCGCCAAATCCACCGCCTCGTTTGGCCGAATCACCACCCGGCCTCGGTCCACGCACACCAGCTGTGGCGCCATGTCCAAAGCTTAACGACACAAGTTTACCATCATAAGAAAATTTTCCCGTTAAAGTATCCCGCGCGATCACACTGGCAGAAGTGGCCGATTTTACATCCAGCACATAGCTGGTCGCAACACCCGCAGCCGACGTAATAGTAAGATTATACTGACCTCGTACATTTTTCCAGCTGTCTTCTTTTACCTCATATTTTTTTCCCTGTATCCAGTTCTCGACAATATTGGTCTTTTCGGCAAAAACAGGGCCGGATAGGATCAGAAAATTGGCCAGCTTGCCCGCTTCCAGGCTTCCTACCTTGTTGTATATTCCCAATAACGTAGCGGGCGTTTTGGTCAGCGCTTCCAACGCCTTGGCCTCCGTAAGCCCGTATTCGAAAGCCTTGCGGAGATTGGCCGTAAACTGCTTCACATCCTTGAGGTCGGCCGTGGTAAGACAGAAAGGTATCCCGGCCTTTTCAAAGGCCGCCGGATTACCCGGTGCCAGCTCCCAATGCTTCATATCCGCCAAAGACACAAAACGCGCATCGTTGGGGTCTTCCACATCCATGGGCTGGGGAAAGTTCAACGGAAGTATAAAGCTCGCCCTGGTGGCAGCTATGTCATCCATACGCTGGTATTCATTTCCACCACCCTTGATAATAAATTGTACCCCGAATTCATCCCCCACTCTGTCTCCTTCCAGATCCGTCCATTTATCACCCCCTTCGAATATTTGCGGAAGCGATTGCTCGTCATTGAATGCCTGGAGACTCAGGTTGGTGCCTTCATGCACAGGCTGGTTCTTATACCACGCAGCATCCAGAAAGGTCTGCCGCATAAGAGCAATACTGCCCATGACACTGGTGGGATAGCTTTGGGTAGAAGTTCCTTTGCTAAAAGAGTAATTGGCGGAAGACCTTGTCTTGACGATGTCCAGGTTTTCCTTTTCATTCGCCAGCGTGGCCACCACCCCGGTGCCGCGGGCAATACCGTCCTTTGAAACGATCTGCACCGTGCCGAAACCCAGATCGCGCAACGGCTTGGCTTTTGCATCATCAACCACAAAGAGATGGGAACCGTCCGTCTCGGGATGGATGGCCTGGTTCCAGTTAAAGGGCCCCTTGGTATTGGATGTCAGCTGCGCAGGAGCCCTGAAATCGAAGGACCGTGGCTGCCTTTCCGTCGCAGGTATACCATAATCGCTGAAAATATCGATAAAGGAAGGATAGATGTATTTACCGCTGCAGTCGATGACGACGGCATCCTTTGGGATCGTGACGCCCGTGCCGGCGCTGACGATAAGGCCGTCCCGTATAAGAAGCGTAGCGCCTGCTACGGTAGTCTGCCCGTCCTTCACGAGCGTAGCATTGGTAAAAGCATAACATTTTTCCCTGGGATCAACGACGCCGTTGACAGGGAAGGTAGATTGGGCCGAAGTGATAAGAGCCGTAGTAAGCAACGCCGTGAGAAGAAGAAATGTCTTACCTCGCGGACGATGTCGGTAGTTTCTCATGTTGTTAGTTTTAGTCCCGTTAAAAATGGTCCCTAATTTAGGCAAATGGAGTAATTTTAGGCTTTAAATATTGTATCAACGGTAATTTTGAGGGGAACTTTCGGTGATTGACATAGCATCCTATATTGACCATACGATCTTAAAACCGGCCACTACACATATGGAGATTAAAAAGATATGTGAGGAGGCGGTGCAATACGGCTTTGCGGCGGTGTGTATACCGCCTTCATTGGTCACTTTGGCCCGTCAGCAGCTCCAGATTGCCGTCGAAGAGAGCATTCTTCCAAAGCATGACGACTGTGTCGAAGTCAGTCCCCTGCAAAAAGTGGCCACGGTGATCGGCTTCCCCTTCGGCTATTCCACCCTGAAAGCTAAAGTAGCAGAGGTGGAGCAGGCCCTCCGCGACGGCGCCGGCGAGCTCGACATGGTCATCAACCTGACAGCTTTACGGGCCGGTGACTGGACCTATCTCGAAAAAGAGATACAAACGCTGACAACCCTGGTCCACGACCAGGACAAAGTAATAAAGGTTATTATAGAGAGCGGCATCCTGACGGACGAGGAGATCATCCATTGTTGCGCCATCGCATCCAGGGTAGGCGTGGATTTTGTAAAGACATCCACGGGCTATGCCGAAAAAGGCGCCTCCATAGAGGCCGTGCGGCTCATACGCCAGCACCTCCCCGCCGGCATAAAGATCAAAGCCTCGGGCGGCATTCGTACCTATGAATTTGCCCGGCAGCTGATAGAGGCCGGAGCGGACAGGCTGGGCTGCAGTGCCAGCGTGGAGATCGCAAAAGGTCAGTCCGCCACAACAAAAGAATATTAACTTATATGTATAAAAGTCTAATCATCCTATCATTATTTCTTTCCACGCGGGCCATGGCCCAGGTGGATACCAGCAGTCTGACGGCCCGTATGGACACAGGCGTTCTGGCCCACAGGGACACGGGCGCTATCGTCGTCCACAAGGACCCCCGCGTAGACCTGTTGATCCGCAAACAAATGGAGATCAATGAGGAAACCACCCGGGACAGCCGCAGGACCATGCCGGGCTTCCGCATCCAGGTAATGAACTCCCCCGACCGCAACAAGGTATTCGCCGCCAAAACAAAGATCTACCAGCAATTCCCCGATGTAAAACCCTATCTCCTGTACCAGCCCCCCAATTACAAGCTGCGGGTAGGTAATTTCCGGACACAGGAAGAGGCCGAAGAATTTATCAAACAGCTGTCCGCCATATTCCCCTCGGGACTGTACATCATCCGGGACACCATCGAAGTAACACCTGAGACATTGAAAGAGGAGGGAAATGATGAAAGATAGGATACAGCAGCTGGTTAGCCGCTACCACTCCGATTTCATAAAGATCCGGCATCATCTGCACGCCCACCCGGAACTGAGCTACAAAGAATTCGAGACCTCAAAATTCGTCCGGGACCAGCTGAAACAGCTGGGTATTCCATACAAAATAATGGCGGAAACAGGGGTTGTAGGGCTGATACAAGGGAAAAACCCGGAAAAACGCGTGATCGCCTTACGGGCCGACATGGATGCCCTGCCCATCCGCGAAGAGAATGATGTCCCTTATAGATCCCTTAACGAAGGGGTCATGCACGCCTGCGGCCACGACGTCCATACCACCATCCTCCTCGGCGCCTCGCGGATACTTCAGGAGCTGAAGGAGGAATGGGAAGGCACGATCAAGCTGATCTTCCAGCCGGGTGAGGAAAAGAATCCTGGCGGAGCCAGCCTGATGATCAAAGAGGGCGTATTAAAAGACCCCGTCCCGCAAGCCATCTTCGGCCTTCACGTACATCCGGGCCTGGAGACGGGCAAGCTGAGCTTCAGGGGAGGAATGGTAATGGCCAGCGCAGACGAATTGTATATCACCATAAAAGGGCGGGGCGGACATGCAGCGGCACCCCATCTCACAGTGGACACGATACTGGTGGCCTCCCACCTGGTGGTGGCCCTGCAACAGATCATCAGCCGCAACCGGAACCCCCTGTCGCCCTCCGTATTGTCCATTACTTCCGTACAGGGAGGACATACCACCAACGTGATCCCCAGTGAGGTTCGGCTGATGGGTACCTTCCGGGCGATGGACGAGGAATGGCGCTTCCGGGCGCATGAGCTGATCCGCCGGCAGGCAACGGAGCTGGTGCATAGCATGGGGGCGGACATCGACCTGCACATCGACGTGGGCTATCCCATGGTATATAATAATGAAGCCCTGGATAAGGTAGCAAGAGCCACGGCGGGACAATTCATTGGGAAAGACAACGTTTTGGAGACGGAGGTCCGGCTGGGGGCAGAAGATTTTGGGTATTACACCCGTCAGATCCCGGGTTGTTTCTATCGTCTTGGGGTCATGAATGTAGAAAAAGGGATCACTTCAGGCGTACATACGCCGACCTTCAACATTGACGAATCCGCCATCGGCATCGGGGTGGGAATGATGGCCTGGCTGGGCAGCCAGGTACAGTTTGGCTAGTGCCCTCCGGTCCGACGGCCGTGATTAACAGCATTTTCGTATTTTGCACCGATTCCAGACCGGCGTCGCGGGCCGCCTGGGACCAATATTCCAATATGCAAAAAAAACAGCTCCGCAAAGAGCAGGCGCTTGAATACCATTCCAAAGGACGACCGGGTAAGATCGAGGTCGTGCCTACCAAGGAGGCGAAGACCCAACGGGATCTCTCCCTGGCCTATTCTCCCGGAGTCGCAGAACCCTGCAAGGAGATCCATAAAAATTCGGACGACGTCTATAAATATACTGCCAAAGGCAACCTGGTGGCCGTGATCAGCAACGGTACAGCCGTACTGGGGCTGGGTGACATCGGTCCCGAGGCCTCCAAACCCGTAATGGAAGGAAAGGGCGTATTGTTCAAAATATTCGCCGACATCGATGTATTCGACATCGAGATCAATGAAAAGGACCCCGAAAAATTTGTACAGATCGTCAGGGCGCTGGAACCTACTTTCGGCGGCATCAACCTGGAAGATATCAAGGCGCCGGAATGCTTCTACATCGAACAACAGCTTAGGGACTCCCTCAAGATCCCGGTGATGCACGATGACCAGCATGGAACAGCCATCATCAGCAGCGCGGCCCTCCTGAACGCCCTGGAATTACAGAAAAAGAAGATCGACAAGGTACGCTTTGTCGTCAATGGAGCAGGAGCGGCAGCCATGGCCTGTGTCAAGCTCTATGTGGCCCTGGGAGCTAAATACGAAAATTTCATCCTCTTTGATAAGGATGGCGTTCTCCACCAGGGCCGCGCCGACCTGGACGAAGAAAAAAGGAAATTCGCCATCAAGGCGGCGGACTGCACGTTAGACAAGGCCATGAAAGACGCGGATATATTCGTAGGGCTCAGCGTCGGCAATGTAGTGACGGCAGACATGGTAAAGAGCATGGCAAGGCGGCCCGTCATCTTCGCCCTGGCCAACCCCGACCCGGAGATAGGGTATGAAGTAGCGACAGAGGTCAGGGACGATATCATCATGGCCACGGGACGGAGCGATTATCCCAACCAGGTGAACAATGTGCTGGGCTTCCCTTTTATCTTCCGGGGCGCCCTGGATGTACGGGCCACGCAGATCAATGAAGCCATGAAGCTGGCCGCCGTACAGTCGCTGGCCAATCTGGCAAAGACAGCCGTACCGGACATCGTGAACATGGCCTACAACGAAAAGAACATCGTATTCGGCCCCACCTATATCATTCCCAAACCACTGGACCCGCGGCTGCTATCCACCGTGGCGCCCGCTGTAGCCCGTGCTGCCATGGACAGCGGCGTAGCGCAGGCATCCATCGATAATTGGGATACCTATGCCATCGAGCTCAATCGCCGGCTTGGACTGGACAATCAGCTGGTCCGGGTATTGAGCATCAAGGCGCGTAGCGAACCCAGACGGCTGGTATTTGCGGAAGCCGACAACCTCAAGATCCTGAAGGTGGCACAGATACTCAATGACGAGGGAGTAGCCTATCCCATGCTGCTGGGTGATGAAAAAAAGATACGCCACATGGCTGCCGCCAACCAAATAGACCTGGAAGGCCTGCCCATCATCAACCCGCACAGCGATCAATACGAAGAACAAAGAAAACGTTTCAGCGAGATATTCTTTACCAAACGCGGACGCAGGGGCTTTAATAAATACGAGTCCATGAAGGTCATGCGCGACCGGAACTATTTTGGATGCATGATGGTGGAGACGGGCGAAGCCGATGCCATGATATCAGGATTGACAAAGAACTATCCCGATACCATCCGACCCGCCCTGCAAGCCATCGGTACCGAAGACGGCGTGCAGAAGATCGCGGGCATGTACCTGCTGCTGACAAAGAAAGGGCCCCTGTTCATGGCTGATACAACGGTGAACTTCAACCCCACGGCGGAAGAGCTGGCGGATATCACCCTGCTGACGGCCCGGGCGGTGCAGAATTTCAATCTTACGCCCCGCATCGCCATGCTGAGCTATTCTAATTTTGGCACGAGCGATTCGCCGGAAGCACGCCTGGTGGCGGAAGCACGCAGGATCGTAAAAGAGCGCAACCCCTCTCTCATCGTGGACGGGGAAATGCAGGCCAGTGTCGCCCTGAACAACGAGCTGATCAAGGAAAATTATCCTTTTAGCGAGCTGGTGGACCAGGAAGTGAATACCCTGATCTTCCCCAACCTGGCGGCAGGCAACGTAGCTTACAACCTTTTAAAGGAAGTAGGGGGCGCGGACGCCATTGGCCCCATTCTGCTGGGACTGAAAAAACCCGTCCATGTCCTGCAGCTGGGCAGCTCCGTCCGTCAGATCTATAACATGGCCCTGGTAGCCGTCGTGGATGCCCAGATCAAATGTAAAGGTGTCACTTCAGCAGAAGAAGAGATGAAAAAAGCGCCCTGGTGGAAGAGAGGAAAAAATAAATAACTTATATTTTCATTCATGAGTTTTTTTACAGAGTTTGGCCGATACCTGCTTATGCTGAAAGGAATGTTCTCCCGGCCTGAGAATGGGAAGATGTACTGGAAAGAATTCATGCATCAATGTTCGGAGATTGGGATCGGCTCCCTGGGCATCGTAGTGATCATTTCCGTCTTTATGGGGGCCGTGTCCACCCTGCAAACGGCCTATCAGCTGGTCAGCCCTTTTATTCCCCTGTCCACCATCGCACAGATAGTCCGCGATACCGTGATCCTGGAATTCTCTCCCACCCTGGTCTGTATCGTGCTGGCCGGCGTCGTGGGTAGCAAGATCGCCAGCGAACTGGGAAATATGCGTGTCAGCGAGCAGATCGATGCATTGGAGATCATGGGTATCAATACCAAGACCTACCTCATCCTTCCGAAGCTGCTGGCGGCCATCGTCGTCATACCCATGCTGGTCGTCATCTCCGCCTGCCTGGGTATCTGGGGGGGCCGGTTGGCAGGCACCATGACAGGCATTTTATCCGGCGCGGCCTTCGACAAAGGGCTGCACCAGTTCTTCAAACCCTATAATGTATTCTTCGCCCTGGCGAAGGCGTATACCTTCGCCTTTATCATCTCCAGTATTCCCGCTTATTATGGCTATTATGTACAGGGCGGGGCGCTCGAGATCGGAAGGGCAAGCACCAAATCCGTAGTGGTGAGCTGCGTGCTGGTGCTGTTTGCGGATTATTTGCTGGCGGCCCTGCTCTTGTAGCATGTCGTCCGGCAACTTCAAAATAGAATAATGATAGAAGTAAAAAATATAAAGAAAGGTTTCGGCGATAAGGTCGTCATCAACGATGTCAGCGCCGTCTTCCACACTGGCAAATGCAATCTGGTCATCGGTACCAGCGGCAGCGGCAAGACCGTACTGATGAAATGCCTCGTGGGCCTCTTCGAACCCGACAGTGGCGAGATCTGCTATGACAACCAGAATTTCTCCGAAATGTCGGGCGAGCAGCGTAAGGAGCTTCGCCGCAGCATCGGCATGCTTTTCCAGGGATCAGCCCTCTTCGACAGCATGACGGTGGAGCAGAATGTTATGTTCCCGCTGGATATGTTTACAAAGGATAGCTATTCCATAAAGCTCAAACGAGTCAACGAGGTACTGGAGCGGGTGAATCTGAAGGACGCCAATAAAAAATTTCCCGCCGAAATATCCGGAGGTATGAAAAAAAGAGTGGGCATCGCACGCGCCATCGTGCTCAATCCCAAATATCTTTTCTGCGACGAGCCCAATTCGGGCCTGGACCCGCAGACCTCGCTCCTCATAGACAAGCTGATCAAGGAGATCACGACGGAATTCAATATCACCACCGTGGTGAATACCCATGACATGAACAGCGTAATGGAGATAGGCGACAATATCATCTATATGTACCAGGGCCTGAAGGAATGGGAAGGAAGCAATAAGGAGATCATCTTCAGCAAGAACCAACGCCTCAACGACTTTATATTTGCCTCCGAATTCCTGCAGGAAGCCAAGGAGATGCGGATACTGGAAATAAAGGGGAAGGTCGACAAGGATGGGAATATAAAATAGAAATATATGAACAAGTGTTTTTCGCTCGCATTTGCGTTGTTTTTAGCCAACGCCGTTTTCGGACAAAATACATTTACGCTGAAGAGCAGCGACATCGGCGGTCAGGCCACCAACAAACAATTCTTCAATGGATTCGGATGTCACGGAGAGAATATTTCTCCTGAGCTGTCCTGGTCTAATGCCCCCGCCGGCACACAAAGCTTTGCCGTGACCATGTATGATAAGGACGCCCCCACAGGCAGCGGCTTCTGGCATTGGCTTATCTTTAATATTCCCGCCAACGTCACCGAACTAAGATCCGATGCAGGCAATATTGCTAAAAATCTGGCTCCCGCGGGCTCGATACAGAGTATCACCGACTTTGGCCAGCAGGGCTACGGCGGTCCCTGCCCTCCCGCAGGCCCTATCCACGAATACCTGATCACCATATATGCATTGAAAACC
>DASZWE010000314.1:0-3913 GCA_035546735.1 Puia sp. | reverse complement strand
GCCGGTCCGGACGCCACGGTCTTTACCGCCCTGAACGCCGTTCGGGAGCGGGCGGGGATGCCGGATATATCGGCGGGATTGACCCAGGATTCGCTGCGGACGGTGATCCGGCATGAACGCCGGGTGGAGTTTGCCGGAGAGGGGATGTATTATAATGACATTCGCCGGTGGAAGACTGCTGAGCAGGTGTTGGGGCAGGCGATCTATAAATATGACGGCAGCAAGCTGGAGACGCGGAAGTTCGATGCTACCAGGGATTACTGGTGGCCGATACCGCAGGCTGAGCGGGATCTGAATCCGAATTTGGAGCAGAATGATAAATATTGATCGGCGGACCGGGAGTGATACAAGGCCTTATGGCGTGGGGGATGCTCTTTTTGGCATGTTGCATTTTGGTTTAAAAAAACACTAATATTAGTACTCTAAGTACTAAAATCCGAGAAAAAATAAACCAAAATCGCAGGTTGGTTTAAATATGGTCTGACTGGCCAGGGCCTATTCGGTAGCCATGGCGGTGACGGCCTGGAGGAACGAGCTGCTGTGTGGTATCCATTGTTCGCTCCATCGCCATTCGTTGCCATTGTCTTCCATTTTGAAGTCGATGCCTGAGCCGTCGGCGTTCTTGCCGGAGATGCCATTTGAGATGCCGCCCCGGCCGGAGCCGTGGCCATACATCGATGCCATATAAGGCACATTGTTCTTACCGTAACCATACATCATGCAGATGTTATAGGGGTTGCAGCCCAGTACCCAGGAAACCAGGTTGGAGGCATATACGGCGATGTCCTGCTTTACTCCGAGGGGGCCTTCTGCCGGATAGGCGAGACGTCCACCCACCAGCATGGCTGCCGCGAGGGAGCCGAGGCGGGCGTCTTCACCCTGCCACCACCAGCCACTTTCGTTCTCATGTGGAATAAAGAACCCGTTCGTTACTTTTCCTTTGTACAGGAAGCTCTGTCGGGGATAGCCGAATGGGTTTTTTACTTCCCGTGTGATGGTTAGGTTGTAGTCAATGGCTTTTTTTATAGTGATGAGCGCCTGGCGGCGGCGGGCGGTGTCCGTCTCGATGTTCAGATAGCGGGCCAGGGCTATAATGGGGAGGCCTGCGTCGGCTGCGTGCCAGAATGGGCGGTTGGCATCGTTGGCAATAAAATATCCTGCGGGGCAGAGGCGGCTGTTGAGGTTGCCGGCGCGTTTGCGGGCTTCCGCCTTATATATTTCCTTTCCGGTGGCTATCCATAGTTCGGTGGCTGCCATGAGGGCGCAATAGTCGTCGATGATGTTGTCTTTGCCATCGTCGGCATATTTTGTCGAAAACTGTTGGAGGTGTGTAAAGGCGCGTTCGGCCGCCTGCAGATATTCTTCGGAGGTGAAGGCTCCATCCCTTCTCCAACCTGCGATACGGGCCAGTGCGGCGATGGCCATACCGCCGCCTTCCCGCCAGGCGCATTGGTAGTCGGTGGTGGTCTTGCTGTTGGCCAGCAGTCCTACTACTCTGCGGGCGTTGGGGTCTTTGTTAAAATAGGTGAAGACCGTCATATAAAAATAGCCTTCGGGAGAGAGGGAGCGCATGATATAATCGGCTCCGTAGAGCGCTTCGGCTGTCAGTGCCTGTTTGCAGTCTGTCTGTTCCAGGAGTGCGGGTATTTTTTCCACTGTCTGGATCAGGGACCAGTCTACCATGGGGATCTGCTGCGGGGACATGAAATTGGTATAGGCCAGGTGGGAGAAGTATTTGCTGACGTCACCGGATGCGTCGCACCAACCGCCGGTGAGGTCGACTGTCTTGTCGCTGCCGAAGAGTTTTATATGTCTGTCCGCCTCCTGTTCTTCCGCCGAGCTGGCTCTTTGGTGATAGAAGAAATGGGTGATGGCGGGTACGGCGATTTTTGAGAGGGCGTTGTCGTCCAGCTGGAAGGAGGGGGATTCGGCGTCCTGGACTTTTAGTTTGTAATAACCGGGGGTGTGGAAGCCCGAGAAATCGATGCGGCTGTACCAAGCGTGGTCCCAACCCATGACCTGTTCGGACTTTTGGACGGTACCGGTATAGACTGTCTGCAGGGTCCTGGCGTCGATGAGGGTAAATGTCGTGTGATCCGGGAGCGGGTCTTTGCTTCTGACGATGGCGCTTTTTGGCATCTCCATATTATAGGCAACCTGGTTGGCCAGGATGGTAATGGGCTGTGCGAGAGAATGGTCTATGTCACGCTGTTCTTTGTCGGGGGCTTTTGACGCGGCCCAGAGCACAGCATCTTTCATAAGGGTTGTGAAGTTGGCGTCTGTACAGATGCTGGTGTCGTGGCCTATGCCGATGTACAGAACGCGATCGTATTGCGGGTTGGTCCAGATGATGGGGTGGTCTCCCATCGGATGAGCGGGTTTATAAGTGGTCTCGTCGGCAGTGGCGAGGACATGTACGTTTTGTCTGGGACTCTTTTCAAACTCATACCATTCGTCGCGGATGGAAAATGATTTGGGCAGGTGGCGTGTCACGGGGTGATCATGATCCTCTATTACGACCGTGCCTTGCTGGAGCGGCGGGTGGGGAGAATAGACGGCATTGCCCATCAGCTGTTGGTACCACTGCCAGTATGTACGGCCCGGCCTGGTGAATTGGGCGCCTGTGAGTCCGGCTGCGTGGAGACCGATAAAACCTTTTCCCCGGGAAATGAATTGCTGGATCGCGTATTGTTGTGCTGCGGTGAGCTCGAAGGGAGCCTGGTGCAATTGTATGAGTACCTGGTATTTTGCGAGGTTATCTTCTGTCAGTGCGGAGAGATCGCAGGTGAGGTCGATGTCGAGGTTGTTTTCGGCGGCGAGCTTTTGAAAGAGGGGTCTGGAGGCTTTTACCATGGGGTAGTGGTAGCGGTCGATGGAACCTACTACGAGGATCTTTATCGGGTTGAGGCCGGAGGAGGGGAAATGGGCCTGGATCAGAGGACCTGACGGGGAGGACTGGCCGGATGAGGGCTGAGACCACTGGCTGGGAGCGGGCTGTGAGCCTGACGGAGACCACTGGCCGGATGGAAGCTGAGACCGCTGGCTGCCCGGGAGTCTGTAGAAAGCTGTGCGACCTGTGAAGTAGAGGGTGCTGTTGTAAATGGTCAGGGTAGAGGGACGTTCGGGTGTATGGATGACCTGTTGTTGTGAGCCGTTGGGATCGTATTTGTAAATATCTCCGTCGGCGATCCATACATTGCCTTGCTGGTCGGGGGTGGCGCTGAATTCGCCTTTTTCGGCAAAATATTTCAGATCGGAGAGATAGCCTTTTGTGTCTACCTGCAATTTGACGGTACGCTTGTCATATTCGTCTACGGCGTATAAGGGATGTCCGGGGAAGGCTTCCACCAGGGCGCATGATCTTGCAAGGTCGTAGCAGATAGGGATGATGGTCTTTCCATCCGGGGCCAGCCAGCAGGAGTCGGCTTTGCGGACGGAGATCTGGTTGAAGTCATGGAAGTCCCGCCATCTGTTGGATGGGTAGAGAGCTTTGTAGATGTTGTCGATGGAGCCCATGGGGACTATGTCTAACTTTTTTATCGACTCGTCCGGATGGTTGGGGTCAATGGAATAGACGAAGGTGGCGAAGCCGGAGTTGCCCCAGCCGCTGAAGGAGGTGCCGCCGGCGTCGGGAGGGTTTTGGAAACTTTCCTGCCGACCGTTGACCAGGAAGCCCGGTTGCGGATTGTATCTGAATACTATGAGCAGATTGTCCTTAGAATCGCAGGCCAGGGAGAGCGGTTCCCAGGGGAAGTCGGCCAGCAGCTGGAGAGACTGGGTTGTTGCGGACCATTTGTAGACCCTCTTCATTCGCTGTTCGGCGAAGTATATGTTGCCTTTGGAGTCGTGGCAGGAGCCGAGGACGAATTCAAAACCTTTTCCAAGCATTTGGGTGGGGGTGGGGGCAACAGCA
>DASZWE010000313.1:0-4178 GCA_035546735.1 Puia sp. | reverse complement strand
CCACTACCCCGCTGACAGTGCTGTTGCGTACGCGGTCGTTGATCAGATTCAGGTTGGCGGAGTTGTTGGTGCTGACGAAGGCTTCTGTCGGTCCTTTCCCGCCTACCACGAGTATATTATCTTTTAGTGTAAAGCCCATCTTCTTTCCCAGCCCTTCCTTGCTGTCCGGGTTAAGCCCCAGCTTACTACCTACCTTCATCAGGGCGCCCAGGTCGGCGATGGTGGCGGCAAAATAGATATTCGGTTCCACCTTGCCCGTATCGGGTATCTGGGTTGGCTGTGTCGCCGCAATCAGGAAGTCTCCTTTGAATGTTTTTAAGATATCGTCGACGGTGACGCCTTTGGAGGACAGCATGGAGTCGATCATTTGTCTTATATGGTATTTGTCCAGCATGCCCGAGATCAGGCTTGGATCAAAATGCATGTTTACCATCCCCAGTATGGCTTTCCCGGGGAGGTGGGTGATCAGATCCGTATTCAGCGGCCGGCTGTTGTAGATCTTATAAAGGTAGGCGGAATCGGGTGGTACGATGGTGGTGGTACGGGTGACGATCTTTCCTGCGTCGAATCGAAAGGATGTCAGCGAATGGAGCTGGCTTGTCGATGCAGGGACCTTAAAATGCAGCGGATTCTTCTTTTTGCTCATTTCCGCCAGCTGTTTAAGGATGGAGCCTTGTGGGGACCAGATGTGAAAGTCGGCATCGTCGGAGAAGCCATTCATAAAGGTGGCGTCCGTCGTATAGATGCTGTTGTTGAATCCTTCGAGGGCCGCCATGCTCTTTTTGGCGGCGGCGAGGGTATAGTAGGCGGAGGAAGCGCCCGCGCCGACTTTGCCGGCCTCGGGGTGTTTGGGGATGATAACGATGGTGAACACGACCATTTTATCGTTCCAGGCGAATGCCATCCTGTCTTCACCGGCCACCGAGCCTTTGCCGGGGAGCTTGAAGCTGTGGAGTTTTTTCTCCTTGTCACGGATCAGCGAAAGCAGCTTTCCGGAATCGACGAGATGGGCCAGTATGGTGAGACACGCGGGGCTGTCGGTATTTTTATCCAGGTGGCTTGAAGTGATGATGAGTCCCTGATGAAAGTCGATGCCCGATAAGGAGGGATCTTTTACGTATTTCATAAATTCCTGGTCACTTTCAGACTTGGGAGCGGGTACGAGGCCCGAGATTTCGTCCCAGCTGACCTTGGAGCCAAGCACAGCGAGGTTGATATGATAGACCTGCTCCGCATCCGGGGGAATGTGCCGGAAGAAGGAATTGACAGTTTGGGCGGTGAGTACGGTAGTGAATGAAAGAGCTACTAACAGAAAACAAAGGGGATAGGCTTTTCTCATAGATGTTTTTAGTTAAAATGGTAGTGATGGATAAAGATATGTCACTAAAACCTGAATTGCAACAGCTCGTCAAAGCTTAATGCAGATTGCTGGCCACTTTGAAGGTCTTTTAGCTTGCATCCCCCGTTTGCCAGCTCTTCGCTGCCAAGGATGACCGCATACCGTATCCCCTTTTTCTCCGCGTATTTGAACTGTTTGTCGAATTTGGCCTGTTCGTGATACAGCTCTGCAGGGACACCTTTCGCGCGTAGCTGCTGCATCAGTCCAAAGGCGGCGCGGGATTCGGCCTCGCCCAGATGAAAGAAAAGCACCCTGGTGCCTGTATGCACCTCCTCCGGGAAGACCCGGAGCTCTTCCATCACATCATATATGCGGTCGACCCCAAAGGAGATGCCCACGCCGGGAATATTGGGCACGCCGAAAAGTCCGGTGAGGTCATCATAACGTCCACCGCCGCCGATGCTGCCCATCCGGACGGTGGTAGCTTTTACTTCGAAGATGGTGCCGGTATAATAGTTCAGCCCGCGGGCCAGGGTGAGGTCTACGACGAGTTGCGAGCTATGAGCCGGGGGCTGAGAGCCGGGGGCGGGTTGAAGGGGGATGGAGGGCGAGGCCATCGCTGACTCGGGTCCAGTGCTGTACTGCAGCAGGTATTCCAGCTCGGCGATGCCTTTCCGGCCTGTGTCGTTGGAGGCGAAGAGGCGTTTCAGCTGCTCCAGCTTGCTATGGTTTTCCCCCTGAATGGCCAGGTATTGCTCGATGGCGGCCACCTGGGCGTCGCTGAGGCCCCGCTGGGTCAGTTCTTCCTTCACCTTGTCCAGCCCTATCTTATCCAGCTTGTCGATGGCTACGGTGATATCCGTCATCTTATCCGCACCTCCACAAACCTCGGCAAGGGCGGCAAGGATCTTCCGATTATTAATACGTATCTCCACGGGTATGGCCAGCCGATGGAAGGCCTCCCTGTAAATGCCGGCCAACTCTACCTCGTTGATAAGCGACTGGCTGCCGACCACATCCGCGTCGCACTGATAGAACTCGCGATAGCGGCCTTTCTGTGGCCGGTCGGCCCGCCAGACGGGTTGCATCTGGTAGCGCTTAAAGGGGAAGCTGAGCTGGGCGTGGTTCATGGCCACGTATCGGGCGAAAGGTATGGTAAGGTCATAACGAAGGGCCCTTTCCGTGAGGTCCTTGTCATTTTTCCCTTCCAGCGCTTTTTCAAATGCCTTGCGGGATCTCTCGATGTTCCTGGGATCGCCCAGTCCGTTATTAAGTATCTTAAAGATCAGCTTATCGCCTTCCTCCCCGTATTTGCCCATAAGGGTCTCCAGCTGCTCCATCGCAGGGGTTTCCAGCGGTTGAAAGCCGTATAGCTCGAAGACGGTGCGGATGGTCTGGAAGATATAGTTCCTCTTACGGACCGTGGCGGGGCCGAAGTCACGGGTGCCCTGGGGAAGAGAGGGTTTAAGGCTGCTGCTCATACGTTGGTGTTGGCTTCGTCGGTGGAAGATATTTTGGGGCCGGCGCCGGGCTGGCCATATTTTTTGACAATCTCGCCGGCGGCGGCATCGATGAGCTGGTATACCTCATGATACCCGGGTTCGGGACCATACCAGGGGTCGGGGACGTCCTCGTTGCCACCGGGGTTCAGCTCGTTCAATAAGAGCTCTACCTTACCCGGATCATACTGGCGTCCCGCGATGCGTCTGATCTGGTCCAGGACATCGCCTGCCATGGCATATATTTTGTCAAATCGTTGAAAGTCATCGGCATTGAAACGGCGGGCCCGCTGCCGGCTGATGTCGACGCCATTGATTCGGGCCACTTTTTGCGATAATTGATGGGGGGCCTCGCCAATGTGATAGCTGGTGGTGCCGGCGCTGTCAATTTTCCAGTCGAGACCGGCGGCCCGGGCTTTCTCCTGCAGGATGCCTTCTGCCAGCGGGCTGCGGCAAATATTGCCGAGACAAACCATCAGGAACGACATGGGGGGCCGTGCCGAAGAGCCATCCATTAAGGGTTGCGCTTTTTCCATCGGCGCAAAGGTACTGTTAAAAACAGTAAAATACGGTGAAGGTGAGGCGTTTGCTTTATGGAAAGGGGCGGTTAAGGCATCCTATAAATAAGGGCACGGGGTTTATATTAATAAGAAATTAATAAGTAATAGACCTTATACAGCGCTTTCTTTTTGAGCTTATTTTCTTAATTTGCCCGGCCTGTGGACGGGACAAACGGCGGAAAAGGGCTTATAACCGGGCGCACAAAATGAAAATACTGTTTAAACATGGAGAATGAAGCACCCGACGGACAAAGACGGCGATATGAGTTGAGGAGGTCGATCCTCGACTATGGCATGGGTGCGATCATTTTTGGGTTTGGCGTTTTTTTGCTATTGGCGCCTAAGCTTGGCTTTAATTTGGCAATAGATGATTTCTTTCGGTATGTTTTCTCCGGCTTATGGTTATTATATGGAGGCTGGCGGATGTACCGGGGATATAAAAAAAATTATTATCGTTGATGCGAGTTCCACGGAATATGTATAATGGTAAGGGTTTGATAGCCGGCCTGGGTCTTTGTATCCTGCTGGGGGGATGTGGCAACAATGGGAATAATTCTCCCCAGGAAACGCCTAACTCCGGCACTTTGCGGATCAGTATCGACGAGTCGTTCAAGCCTGTCATCGACAGCCAGATCAAAGTTTTCGAGTCATCCTATCCGAATGTAAAGGTCATCCCAAGCTACAAGTCCGAAGCGCAGTGTCTGCGAGATCTGACCACGGACAGCACACGGGTGATCATCGTCACCCGCGGACTAAGCCCGGATGAGGAGAAGTTCTACC
>DASZWE010000312.1:0-3379 GCA_035546735.1 Puia sp. | reverse complement strand
TGGGGCCGTACCGAGGAGACATATGGCGAAGATCCTTTTTTGGCATCGGCCATGGGAGTGGCGTTTGTCGGCGCCTTTGAGCGGCTGGGTATCATCACCACGCCCAAGCATTTTGTCGCCAATGTCGGTGATGGAGGACGGGACAGCTATCCTATTCATTATGACGAGCGGCTGCTGGATGAGCAGTTCTTTGTTCCTTTTAAGGCCTGTATCGAAAAGGGCGGGTCCAGGAGCATCATGACCGCGTATAATTCTGTCGATGGCACCGCGGCCTCTTCCAACGCGTGGCTGTTGCTGGACAAGCTAAAAAAGCAATGGGGCTTTAAAGGTTTTGTCATCTCCGATGCCAATGCCGTGGGTGGCGAGCTGGTGCTGCACCATACTGCCAAGGACTATCCTTCGAGCGCACAGCATGCCGTCAATGGGGGATTGGATGTCATCTTTCAGACGGAATATAAACATCACGCCTTGTTCTTACCTGACACATCGTTGGGCAGGATCGACAGCGCGCGGCTGAATGACGCCGTCGCCAGGGTGTTGCGGGCCAAGTTCGAGCTGGGGCTTTTTGAGCATCCTTATGTGCCGGAGACGGCCGTGACGCCTGATGAACAGAAAGACAACAAGGCCATTGCCCGGCAGGCGGCCCGTGAGTCGTTTGTGTTGTTGAAGAATGAGGGGCAGACACTACCCATTCGTCCGGGTGCAAAGAGGATCGCCGTACTTGGCGCCGATGCGGCAGAGGCGCGGCTGGGTGGGTACAGTGGTCCCGGCAATAATAAGGTGAGCATACTGCAGGGTATAAAAGAGCGTGCGGGTGCAGAGGTTCGCGTCCTCTATGCGGAAGGCGCCAACAGGAACAGCCGGGATTATTCCGTCATTCCGGGTAAGTATCTGCAATCTGATGGGAAGGAAGGGCTGCAGGGGATCTATTTTGCGTCGAGGCGTGCGGATAGCCTTGCCGTGGCGGAGCGTATGGACAAGGTGGTGGACTTTCGCTGGACACTGTCGCCACCGGCGCCGGGGCTTACTACGGATTTTTATTCGGTGCAATGGACGGGCACGCTGACGGCGCCGGCAAGCGGGAAGTTCCGTATCGGCCTGGAAGGTAATGACGGCTACCGGCTGTATATCAACGATAGTCTTATCGTGTCCCGCTGGGAGAAGCAGTCGTATCATACGACGCTGGCGGATTATACTTTCGTGAAGGGTAAGAAATACGATATACAAATAGACTTCTTCGAGACGAATGGGGATGCTACCATCCGGCTGGTGTGGAATATGGAGGATACGGTGGATAGGGCGAAGAAAATTCGTGATGCCGTGGCGGCCGCCCAACAGTCGGATCTGACCGTGGTTGTCGCGGGCATTACGGAAGGCGAGTTCCAGGACAGGGCCATGTTGTCTTTGCCCGGCGACCAGGAAGCGTTGATACAGGCCGTGGCGGCTACGGGCAAGCCGGTGGTCGTGTTATTGGTAGGTGGCAGCGCCATCACGATGAACAATTGGATCGAAAAGGTACAGGCCATTGGCGCCGTCTGGTATCCCGGTGAGGAGGGAGGACATGCCGTGGCGGATGTATTGTTTGGGGATTACAACCCGGCCGGGCGATTGCCTATCACGTATCCGGTGCATGAGGCGCAGCTGCCGCTGGTATATAACCATAAGCCTACGGGCAGGGGAGACGATTATAATAATTTATCCGGGATGCCTTTATTTCCTTTTGGATATGGGCTGAGCTATTCGAAATTCGTTTATGACGATATTGGTTTGGAGAGGTCTTCGATCGCTGTTGGCGATAGTACCACGGTCAGTCTGCGGATCACCAATGCGAGCGACAGGGAGGGGGATGAGGTCGTGCAGTTGTATATTCATGATGAGCTGGCGTCGGTGGCCCGGCCTGTGATGGAGCTGAAGGGATTTCAGCGGGTTCATTTCCGGGGGTGGGAAACCCGGATGGTGACTTTTCTCATCAAGCCGGATATGTTGCAGATGCTGGATAAGGATTTGCATACGGTGATCGAGCCCGGTGTGTTCCGGCTCATGATCGGAGGTTCTTCGCGTGATCTGCGACTAAAATGGGACCTGACGGTGAAGCCTTTTTGAAAATTACCGATTAGTTGTATACGGTGGGGCCGTTTAAGGGACGGAAAATTAGTACCGACTATATGCTTTTCCCTGGCCAACAGTTTTTTGCTAAGTGTTTATACCTAAAAATTCTAAAAAGACGTTCCTTATACGACAAGGTGAAAATCTAAGGAAGGTTTATTCGTTATGTTACAAATGGTTAAGGGCTTATTCTAATTGAATCCAGCATCTTTTATGAGAACTATTCTTAATGGATTGTCGAAAATTCAAAGAAAGATAGCATGGCTCCTGCTTTTTTCTATCACCTCCCTCGCCCTGGTTGGATGGCTTATCTATTCCAACAAGCAGAATATGCGGGAAGAGGCCTTTTGGATCAACCATACCTATTCGGTGATAGAGCAGATAGAGCGCATCGACAGCCAGGTGGCGGAGGGTGAGTCCTTTTCACTCCGTTACGGCATCAGCGGGGGCGACTCCTTACGGCCGGGCATGCAAAAATTCCACAATGTGCTGGAGGAAGATATCGTCCGGCTCAAGGAGCTGACAAAGGACAATCCCTCTCAACTGGTATATCTCCATCAACTATCCGACTATACGCATCAGCTGGGGCTGTTTGTGGACAGCCTTGTATACCTGGGGCCCGAGGTAGTGGGAAGGGTTGGGCCGGCGCCGCCGGAGAGTAACCGGGCTGCCGTCGGAGCGGCGGCATATGAGAATGAACGGGCAGGCATACGGGCCGCGGCCATGATCCACCAGATGAAATTCGCCCTGCGTTCCATGATGCGGGAGGAACGCCATCTGCTCAATATCCGGCAGTCCGCCAGCAAGAACAGCGAGCTGGGCAGCACCTATACGCTGATCACAGGCAGCCTGCTGGCCTTTCTCTTCATCGTCATTATTCTCCTTCAGCTCAACAGGGATATACTTCTCCGCAAGCAGGCGGAAAAAAGGCTTCTGCAGAGTGAAATGAAATACCGCATGCTCATCGAGAATGCCGGAGCCGTGATCTACTCCACCAACGAAGAGGGGTATATCACTTTCGCCAATCCCCAGGCCCTGGAGCTTACAGGCTATACACCCGAGGAGCTGGCTGGCAAACATTTCTCCGTGCTGGTAGAGCCCTCCTGTCTGAAGGAGGTTTCACGCCATTACCTGCACCAGCTGGAGACGATCGATAAGGAGTCGACGCTGAGCTTTAAGACCGTTACAAAGACGGGAGAGATAAAGTGGGTGGAACAGTTTGCCGTACTGCTGCTACGCAAGGGCCGGCCGGCGGGCTTCCAGTGTATTGTCC
>DASZWE010000311.1:0-7230 GCA_035546735.1 Puia sp. | reverse complement strand
AACCCCAGGGAAGTGTATAGCTTCACCCGGATCACCCTCGCTCCCATCCTTATCCTGGGTGGATTTGTGGTAGAGATTTTCGCCATTTTCCGCAAGGATAAGACCAAGACGAACGCATGATCATGATGACTCCTGTCCAGGCTATTATTATCGCCATTGTGGAAGGATTGACAGAGTTCCTGCCTGTCTCGTCCACGGCACACATGAAGTTTACCAACCCTATCATCGGAGTCGACCCCAGTCCGTTTGTGGACATGATGGAGATCGTCATCCAGCTGGCCGCCATCCTGGCCGTCGTGGTAGTGTATTACAAGAAATTCTTCGACTTCACCCGTATACGATTCTATACCAAGCTGATCATCGCCGTCATCCCTGCCCTGATCTTTGGAGCATTGTTGCATAAGCACATCGAGCGCATGCTGGGCAGCCTGTACTTCATGGCAGGCGTGATGATCGTGGGTGGCATTATCTTCCTCTTTGTCGATCGGTGGTTCCGGCATCCGAACATCGAACATGAATCCCATGTAACGAATGGCATCGCCTTCCGGATAGGCTGTTACCAGGTGCTGTCCATTCTTCTTCCCGGCCTGAGCCGCAGCGCCGCCACCATCATCGGGGGTATGAGCCAGGGACTCAGCAGGAGAGCGGCCGCGGAGTTCTCTTTCTTCCTCGCCGTCCCCACGATGCTGGCAGCCTCCGTAAAAAGTATGTGGGACCTGCACCAGGAGCATCCCGAGGCCCTGAATACAAACAACCTTTCTCTGTTAGGCATGAGCAGTATCGTCACCTTTATTGTTTCTATATTCGTCATCCGCTATTTCATCGGCTTTCTGAAGAAACATGGGTTCAAGGTCTGGGGATACTACCGGATCTTCGTCGGTCTGGTCATGCTGGTGCTACTGTGGAGAGGCATTATTTAATGACTATGCAGACCGCATCAAAAAAAGTGATCACCGGATGGGCCATGTATGACTGGGCCAATTCGGTGTACAACCTTGTCATTACCACCACTTTTTTTCCTATCTATTTTACTGCGGTAACAAAACGGCATTTCGGCTCCGAAATCATCCCTTTCATGGGCCGGAAATTTGTCAACTCCGCTCTTTACGACTATTCCCTGGCAGCAGCCTATCTGCTCATCTCCATCGCCTACCCGATTCTCACGTCCATTGCGGACACCCGCGGGACTAAAAAGAATTTCATGCAGGTGTTCTGCTACATGGGTGCGGCAGGCTGTAGTCTTTTATATCTTTTTGACGGATCGAACCTGGGATGGGGCATCCTCTTTTTCATAATGGCTTCCCTGGGCTATACTGGCAGCCTGGTGTTCTACAACGCTTATCTGCCGGAGATCGCCGCACCCGCCGACCAGGACCGGGTCAGCGCTAAAGGCTATGCCTACGGCTATATTGGCAGCGTACTGCTCCAGATCATTGGCTTCGTGCTGGTCCTGACCTTGGACAAAGTGGACCCCTTCCTGGGCCCTAAGCTCACCTTTCTGCTGGTAGGATTGTGGTGGGCAGGTTTCGCACAGCTGACCTTCAGGGTATTACCAAAACCCGATCGCGATAGAGTCACCAAAGTAAATGTATTCTCCGCCGGCTTTGCCGAGATAAAAAAAGTATATCGCGAGGTAAAGAAAATGGCTGTGCTGAAACGCTTCCTCCGCGGTTTCTTCTTTTACAGCATGGGTGTACAGACCGTGATGCTGGCAGCCACCCTTTTTGGCAGCAAGCTGTTGGGACTGGAGGACACAAAGCTCATCGTAACGGTAGTCATCATACAGCTGGTGGCCATCGTAGGAGCTACCTGGATGAGCCGGCTTTCTACGCGTTACGGCAATATCCGCGTGCTGATGGGCGTGGTGCTTTTCTGGATCATTATTTGCGTCTCCGCATATATAACAGCTGGCATGGCAATGCCCTTGAAGCCCTATCACGACAGGATCGACCTGCTTCAAAAAGAAAAGAAAGGCCTGGCCGACAGACGCACGCATGCCGCCGACTCCGCCGCCGTACTGAATGCCATCGATGCGGCGGAAGGGACTCTCGATGCGGAAATATCACGGGTCAGCCTCACGCTGGCGCCCAAACAGGCTCCCATCGAATATTCATTTTATGCGCTGGCGGTTGCAGTGGGTCTTGTGATGGGGGGTATCCAATCCCTCAGTCGCAGTACATACTCCAAGCTTATTCCGGAAACAAAAGATACGGCTTCTTATTTCAGTTATTATGATCTGACGGAAAAGATCGCCATTGTCATCGGCATGTTCACATTCGGGTTTCTCGATGAAAGGAGCGGCATGCAGAATTCAGTGCTCTTCCTTGTAATATTTTTCGCTATCGGCTTTATCTGGCTGTATTCCGCCCGGGTAAAGCAACGCAAAGAAAGTATCCTTTCAAATCTTTAACTATGCAAGTGTATGCTATCGAGACGGGACGCTTCAAACTGGACGGAGGCGCCATGTTTGGCGTGGTCCCCAAAAGCCTGTGGACCAAGGCACATCCCGCCGACGAAAATAATCTCTGCACCTGGGCCATGCGCTGTCTGCTGATACAGGAGGCCGGTAAGCTGATCCTGGTGGACAATGGCATCGGCGACAAGCAGGACGCAAAATTCTTCGGGCATTACTACCTGCACGGGGATGACTCGCTGGACAGATCCCTGGCAAAGCACGGGTATCACCGGGACGATATCACAGACGTCCTGTTAACCCATCTCCATTTCGATCATTGCGGAGGAAGTATCGTCCGCGACGGCGATAAACTAATTCCCGCCTTCAGAAATGCCACCTACTGGTGTCATAGCCGGCATTGGAAATGGGCTACCGAACCCAACGAGCGCGAAAAAGCATCTTTCCTGAAAGAAAATATCCTCCCCATACAAGACAGCGGACAGCTGAAATTTGTCGACCAGGCTTCGGGTTCCGCTGCACCCGGCCAGCCCCCCGGTTCTTCCCTGCCCACCCCGCCGCCTGACCCCACCCTCCCCGCTGGCGCCACCTGGTCCGGCGGCAGCCTCGACATCCTCTCAAATGTCATTCTCCCCGGCCTTTCCGTCCGGGTGGCCAATGGTCACACAGAAGCGATGATACTGCCACAAATGGAATACAAGGGCCGCACCCTCGTATTCATGGCAGACCTCCTGCCCTCGGTGGGACATGTATCCCTCCCCTGGATAATGGCTTATGATATGTTCCCGCTGACGACCCTGAAAGAAAAAAAGTCCTTTTGGGAAGAGGCGGCAACGGGTGAATATGTGCTCATGCTGGAGCATGATCCGGAGAATGAGTGCTGTGTACTGGAAAAAAGCGAGAGAGGAGTCAGGGTTAGCAATACTTTCAGACTGAAAGCATTGGATCGCTAATTCTTATTTATTTCAAGTGATGGTCGTTACTCAAACCAATTATTTAGCCTTTATAAGCTAGAATGTCGTCAACGCGGCTCTTTTCCCTGCCGTCTATGTGTATCGCCTTGTCGAAATACCGCAATGCCGTCGGGTAATCCTGTTCATCGATATATAGCTTACCATAATAGCGATAGATCATATAGCTTGAAGAATCCAACTGAAAGGATATATTCAGATCCTTCACGGCCATGGAATATTGCCCCAACATCCGTCTCGCAGACCCGCGATACATATAGGATTTCATAGTAATTTTGTGCAAGGCTGGTACTGCCCGCCATGATAAAGAAGACAAGAGACAGTATAGAGGTCTTTTTCATACTATAGATCCACCAGCGACGACAACGGATACCGCAAATTGTGGTAGTAGCTCATATCCACCTTCACGCTGCCAACGGTAATGGGACTTTCCACACGCAGCGCGATATGATTGGGATCATCACTGACCCAAACGGTCATCTTCTCACCACCCTGAAACATGGTCCCTTTTACCAGCAGCGGCTTGAACTTGATACAGCGGAACTTCGCATACTTGGTACGTATAGTCTCTTTGCCCAGGTAACGAACATACAAGTGATACACCTGCCTGTCGAGGAACATGTCGAAGGGTATCTTATCACCCGGCTTAAAATGATTAAAGTCCAGGTTGCGTACATAAAAAATAGCGCTCAGCACGTCCTGAATACAGGATGGCACTTTGTATACCCCTTCCGTCGTGACGGCCGTACTCGTACTCTTGGAGAAAGTAACGTTCTCGTATGTCTTATATCCGCCCTCGTCTACATTCCGGATGAACTTATAGGGCTGAAGCGTGGTGGTATCGATATAGGTCTCATAGCGATCCCTCACCTTGAAGAACTTATCATAAAAAGGGTATGTCTTGCCATCGGCCACTACATGATAGGTAGTCTTTCCGCCGAATTGGTCCAGCGTGGTATTGAAAGTGGCTTCCCCGGCGGCAACATATACGCTGGCCAGGGTATAATAGACCTTATACGTGATCGTTTCCCCAGCCTGGAAGGCAGTGTTGCGGATCGTACAGGCATCATCCCCCTCTCCGGTGGACTGCGGAAAGACAACGCCTGTCAGCAGTAGGATACAAATCGTAAAGAAAAATCTCATTTATTTTTAAATATTTTTATGCTCAACATCAGCAGGCTGCCTATCAATGCCGGAACGACCAGATTGATCAGCCATATGGCAAACGATGCGGCAAATATTCCAATTGTGTTGGAGCTGAATATTTCCAGCACCTGTATGCTCGTTCCCCACCGAAGGCCCAATTCCGTCAAAAAAGTGAAAGTGGGTATAATAGCCATCACCAGGAATACCACACTTACACCTCCCCAAAGCTGCCCGACGGTAAGCAATACCCCAAAAACAGGGAATATCAGGCCATACTGTGCAATGAATACAAGATACCTGCCAAAAGATAAGAACAATATTCTCAATAAGAGCGTTGCGTGAAAATTTTCTAAAATTTTTACATAAGCCTGGTATTTGGCCAGTCCCGGTATTTTACCCAATATCCTCAGCAACCATGAAAGGCGGAAATAAATAATTGTTAAACTTGACAATAGAAAAACCACCAAACCCAATAGGGTATTGATCCAGAAGCCACTACTGTCATGTGCTCCAGCCACCTGCAATGCATGCGATGCACGCAAATAAAGGACGCCTGCCAACCCGATGATCAGGGTCACCAGCAGCTGGGCCATGCTGCAAACAATGGTGAGAGAGATGGACTCGATACGATGCCCTTCCTTTACATACAAAAGACGGCCCAGATATTCACCCATTCGGTTGGGCGTAAATGAAGCCATGGTGGCACCGGTGAAAACCGCCTTCAGCGCGTTTATATAGGCAATACCGCCGATGGGACGTAAGGCCAGCTGCCATTTTCGGGCCTCTATGCCCCAGTTGACAGGCATCAATGCCACCACCAGCCATAATTTCCAGGAAAGAGGCCCGGTCACCGCCTTGCAAACCCTGTCCAGGGAATCCCTCCAGTTGGGCTGATGTGTTACCTGCCGGCAAATAAACCAGGAAAGAAGCAGGAATACTATAGGCCCTGCTACCTTGTTGAGTATTATTTTTATATTTGTTTTCAACGGCGCCGATCAGTAGGTGTCAAAAATAATCGTCCTTTTGCAAAAGCCCTCTAAAATAATTCTTGGGATCGATCCTGGCACCGTAATAATGGGTTATGGTCTTGTACTGTGCTCCGGCCCCCGCATCAGCCTGATCGATATGGGCGTATTGAAGCTGCCGGTGAACAAGGACGCTTACGAAAGGCTCCGGCTTATTCATAAAAAAATAACGGAGCTGATCAGCAGGCACCAGCCCCATGATTTTGCCATCGAAGCCCCCTTCTTTGGCAAGAACGTCCAAAGCATGCTAAAGCTGGGAAGAGCCCAGGGTGTAGCCATCGCCACGGCTATGAACGCCGGCATCCCCGTCACGGAATACTCCCCCAGAAAGATCAAGCAATCCATTACCGGTAATGGCAACTCGGAAAAAGAGCAGGTGTGGAAAATGTTGCAAAACCTCCTCGATCTGACGGAGGAGATAAAGGCTTATGACGCATCGGACGCGCTGGCCGTGGCCGTATGTCATCATTTTCAGAACAAGCTGGCAGACCGTATGGGGACCAAAAAAGATCCGGTCAAACAGCCTTCTAAAAAAAAGGCCTCCGGCTGGGAAGCATTTATCCGGGACAATCCCGAAAAACTACGTACCAGGTAGGATGTATTAAATCCTTGATTTCAAACATTTTTTTAAAGGAAAAATTAGGTTAATAGCCGGGATTGTTTATTTTTGAGCAGGCCACGGCCCCCGCTGGCCGAAGACCCTTAAATAAGACCACGCATTAAAACCCATAGCATTATGAAGAAGATCCTTTTGCTCGCAGTGATCGCCCTCGGCTCTATCGGCGCTTTTGCAGCCACGGGCAGCCAATACGTAGTCAATGACCAACAGGTAGAACAGCTGTTCACCAATAGCGTAGACGCCAGTCTCACCGCCCTTTCGGACCAGACCATGATAAACGCCACCAGCGGCATGGCAGCTCATGGAGCCCAGTTCAGGAGCAGCGATAAGACCTTCGTAGCAGCCATCCTGTTGGACTTTTTCCTGGGTGGCCTGGGTATCCATCGCCTGTACCTGGGTACCGCAACCCTGACTTGGGTAGGTTATATCCTGACCTTCTGCGGTATCTTCGGGATCGTTCCCCTGGTCGACTTTATCGTGCTCATCGTTCACAACGACGATATCAGCCCATACGTAGACAATACCAAGTTCTTCATGTGGGCCGGCAACGCCTGAGTGGATTGAACCATATTTGAAAGGCGCCGTCAGGCGCCTTTTCTATTTGGACCACCTCGCCACAGTATGAAAAGATTCAAATTCCTTCACTGGCTATACAACCTGATCCATTACAGGAGCCTCTCCCACAATCGGGCGGCCTATCGGGCTTATAAGGTCCAAAAGCCACTCATAGCCTCCATCTCCAGCAAGGACTTCCCGGACAAGACCTCCAGGGCCTGGCTCGATACAGGCCATTCCAGGGACCTGGTTCCAACCCGAACAGACTACAACAGCTTCCCACCAGCCATCCGGCAGCAGTTGCTCACCTGGAGCGACAAAGGCTACCTTATCTGGAAAGACTTTTTTGACAGCGCCACAGCGGACAGGATCCAGCAGGAAGTAGATAACCTGGCACAACGGGGAAAACTGCATCCCACCCATGATAACAAGCTCATGTTCGCCAATAGGCACTCTACCCTTGTCCGGAATGTGACACAGGAAAAAAAGCTCACCGGCCTC
>DASZWE010000310.1:0-8692 GCA_035546735.1 Puia sp. | reverse complement strand
GGCATAGGTCTTACTTTCCGCGGCCTTTTGAAGATCGATGCAGCGGCTGTCCCAGCTGGGTATCTGTACTCCGATGTATCCGAGTCCGGCAGCCCATTTACAAATCGAGGCGAGTGAATTGAAGGGGGGCTTGTCTCCCATGAATTGAGCGAGGAAGATGCCCGGGCCTTTGATAGTTTGCATATGACAATTCTTTTTTAATTAGTCTATTGTGAAGAAGGTCCATTTTTCCAGGCTTTCATTGCTTTTGACCACATTGTCGATGAAGGCCAAGCCCCGGACGCCATCTGCAGCCGAGGGGAAGTCTTCATGCTCGGGCGTGGGTGTTCTTCCTTCCAGGCGGGCGGACAGGGTCAGCGCAAAATTACGGTAGAGGTTGGCGAATGCTTCCAGGTAGCCTTCCGGATGTCCGGGAGGGGTCCTGGTATTGTGTTTGGCGTAAGTGGAAAGATAGCCCATGCCCGCGCGATAGACCTGGGTAGGCTTGTCCAGCCACTTCACCAGCAGTGTATTGGGCTCCTGCTGGGCCCATTCCAGCCCTCCATTCTCGCCATATATGCGTATTTTGAGGGCATTCTCTTCTCCTGCTGCGACCTGGGAGGCGAACAGTACGCCTGTGGCGCCGTTGTCGAATCGCAACAGGACATTTCCGTCGTCGTCCAGGGCCCTGCCTTCTACAAAAATGCTCAGGTCGGCGCAGAGCTGTTTGATCTGAAGACCGCTGATATATTCTGCCAGGTGGGCAGCGTGTGTACCGATGTCTCCCATACAGCCGGCCTTGCCACTGCGGGCGGGATCTGTCCTCCATTCCGCCTGCTTGCTGCCATCTTTCTCCGAGAGGCGGCTGAGCCAGCCCTGGGGGTATTCGACGTATATCTTTCTTATCTTGCCGAAGACGCCCTCTTTTACCATTTGCCGGGCCTGTTTGACCATGGGATAGCCCGCATAGGTGTGGGTCAGACAAAGCAGCAATCCCGTCTCTTTGACCTTTTTTTCCAGCTTTTTGGCTTCTTCCAGCGAGAAGGTCATGGGTTTGTCGATGACCACGTGGAATCCCTTTTCCAGGGCCAGCATGGCGGGTTCGAAATGTAAATGATTAGGGGTGACGATGGCGACGAAGTCCATGCGTTTGTCAGCGGGCAGCCGGCTTTCCTTTTCTATCATTTCCTTGTAGCTGCCGTAGATGCGATCTTCCGGCAGGAATAAGGCAAGACCGGACTCTTTTGCTGTGGCGGGGTTGCTGCTGAGGGCTCCGCATACCAGTTCGATGAGTCCGTCCATATTGGCTGCGATGCGATGCACGGCGCCGATGAAGGCGTTCTTGCCTCCACCGATCATTCCCATTCTAAGTTTTCGTTTCATCCTTTATAATTTTTTTACCCGATATGTTTTCTTTTGTCCTGCCTGGTCGGCGGAAGCTCGCTAATGTCTGGCCTACGGCCGATGGCCCTGTCGGCCATCTTGTGGGCTTACGGCCTGCCCTGACGTCCGGGGGCCATCAGGAACTTGGGAATTGCAATTTTAAGGCTTCTTAGTGGAAATTCATCTTATTTGCATGCTTTTGGTACATTTTCTAAGTAATCAGTGTCTATTTTATGGAATTATTGACATAGCATTGCTTTAGCAATGTAGTTTTTTAAAATAAAAAAGTACATTTACCACTCTAACGAAACCTAACAAGCATTTTTTAAAACTACACTTGCCATGTCTGCTAACATTCACGCCAACAAGCTTTTTCTCGCCAGCCGGATAGCGCTGATCTTTACGGCTATGACGTTTGCCTTCCGGGCTTCGCTCGAGGGGGTATGGGGAGCCGAATTTCATCTGGACAAGGAACAGATAGGATGGATCTTCAGTCCTGCGTTCTATGGGTTTACGCTGGCAATGATCTTTGGAGGGCCGTTATGTGATGTGCTGGGTATGAAGAAATTGTTAGGATTGGCTTTTATCGGTCATATTGCCGGAGTGATCGTGTATCTCCTGGCCAAGGATGCGACCATGCTTTTCGTAGGTACGCTCTGTATCGGTATTGGGAACGGAATGGTGGAGGCCGCCTGTAATCCGCTGACGGTGACGCTTTATCCCAATAACAAGACCACGATGCTCAACAGGTTCCATGTCTGGTTTCCCGGCGGGATCACATTGGGTGGGATCATCTCTTATATTATGATGGATCAGCTGCATCTGGGCTGGCACTTGCTGATCTGTGTATTGTTTATTCCTGCGATTATATATGGATGGATGTTCTGGAGCCTGGAGTTCCCCAAGACGGAAAGGGTCACCAGTGGTGTGAGCACCAAGGACATGTTCGTATCCTGTCTGAGTCCTCTTTTTCTGATCATGCTGGCTTGTATGTTCCTGACTGCGGCGACGGAGCTGGGGACGAATCAATGGATCGTTGCTTTGTTGCAGGGAGCGGGTGTCTCAGGCATCCTTGTGCTGGTGTTTATCAATGGTCTTATGGCGTTGGGCAGAAGCTTTGCGGGGCCTGTGGTACACCGCCTGAATCCCAATGGAATGCTTATTTTCTCCGCAATATTTGCCGCCATCGGATTGATCCTGTTGAGCAAGGCCACCGGTTATGCGGCATTTGGCGCTGCCTTTGTATTTGCAGTGGGTATCTGTTTCTTCTGGCCGACCATGCTGGGTTTTGTCGCTGAATATATACCCAAATCGGGTGCGCTGGGGCTTTCGATAATGGGTGGAGCGGGTATGTTCTCTGTATCGCTGATATTGCCTCTGATGGGAAAATGGTATCAGAATTTCAAGGATGCTGCTATCGCATCAGGAACCGATGCTGCACATGCCGATGCTGTTGCGGGCTCGAATACTTTTGTGAAAGTGGCTATTATGCCGGCAATATTGATCGTGGTATTTACACTCATATATGTGGTCCGGCGCAAAACATATGCTGCTCACAAACAGCAAATGCAACCCGGAGGGGCCAATTAATGCTTATTAATACTATTTTAATACCATGCATCCTTTTTTATGACTGGCTGCATGCGAACATTTTGTAAATTACTTTTTTAACGACCGGAACCATTTATGTCTAATCCATCCTCCCGACGTCTTGCTATTAAGAACATCGTAGCGGGAACAGCAGTATTGGGAACAGCGGGTATGTTGTCATCCTTTGACAGTCCTGAAGAAGCAAATCAACAGAACATGGCCTTTAAGGGTAATATCAATCACTCCGTATGCCGGTGGTGCTATGGAGACATTCCATTGGATCAATTATGTAAAGCAGTAAAGAAGATAGGTTTTAGCGCCATCGATCTGGTGGGGCCGAAAGACTGGCCTGTGTTGAAGGAGAATGGTATCTGGTCATCCATGTGCAATGGGGCCGAGATAAGTCTGACCAAGGGGTGGAATCATACAGAATATCACGAGACGCTGATAAAGAATTATACGGAGCATATCGACCTTGTCGCCAGGGCGGGGTATAAGAACCTCATCTGTTTCAGCGGTAACTGCGAAGGGATGGACAGGGAGACGGGGTTAAAGAATTGTGTGGATGGGTTGAAGAAGATCATTGGACAGGCAGAGAAGAGCGGGGTCATTATCCATATGGAGCTGCTGAACAGCAAGGTGAATCATCCGGACCAGATGTGCGACAATTCAAAATGGGGCGTCGAGCTGGTGAAGCGGATGGGTTCCGAGAATTTCAAGCTGCTGTATGATATCTATCATATGCAGATAGATGAGGGGGATGTCATCCGGACCATCAATGACAATCATCCGTATTTTGGTCATTATCATACGGGCGGGGTGCCTGGCCGTCATGAGATCGACAATTCGCAGGAGCTTTATTATCCTGCCATTATGAAGGCGATAGTGGCTACGGGGTTCAAGGGTTATGTGGCGCAGGAGTTCATGCCTGCGAGGCCGGATAAGCTGAAGAGCCTGAAACAGGGCGTACGCATTTGTGATGTGTAGTGATGTACCGTCCGTGAAAATGATCTTTTCAATTTTTAAATACTAACGAGTATGGCTGACAATACGTATGATGCAATTGTGATCGGGTCGGGTATCAGCGGGGGCTGGGCCGCCAAGGAGCTTACTGAAAAAGGATTAAAGACTATAATGCTGGAGAGGGGCCGGAACATAGAACATATAAAAGATTATCCGAGCGCCAATAAAGAGGCATGGGATTTCCCTCATCGCGGGAAGGCTACCGAGCAGATGAAGAAAGATTATCCCAAATTGAAAAGGGATTATCCGTTGAATGAATGGAACCTGGACTTTTGGGTAAAGGACAGTGAGTGTCCTTATACGGAGACAAAGCGATTTGACTGGTTCAGAGGGTATCATGTAGGCGGACGGTCACTGATGTGGGGGCGTCAGAGCTATCGGTGGAGCGACTTCGACTTTGAGGCCAATGCAAAGGAGGGTATTGGCGTAGACTGGCCTATCCGTTATAAGGATATTGCACCCTGGTATGATTATGCCGAAAGGTTTGCGGGGATCAGCGGCAGTAAAGAGGGTTTGCCGCAATTGCCGGACGGTCAGTTCCTTCCTGCTTATGATATGACCTGTGTGGAGAAGGATGTTTCGGCCCGTATAAAAGAGCATTACAAAGGTCAGCGGCATATGATCATCGGCCGGGTGGCCAATATTACCGTACCGCATGGCGGAAGGCCGGGCTGCCAGTTCCGGAACAAGTGCTGGCTGGGTTGTCCATTCGGAGGGTATTTCAGCACACAATCATCCACTCTGCCTGCCGCGATGAAGACGGGTAATCTGACGGTACGTCCCTGGTCCATTGTCACCAAAATTCTGTACGATAAGGATAAGAAGAAGGCTACGGGTGTGGAGATATTGGATGCGGAGTCGAACAAGACCTACCAGTATTTTGCGAAGATCATTTTTTTGAATGCTTCTACGCTGAACAGCGCCTGGGTATTGATGAATTCCGCCACGGAAGTATGGCCTGACGGGTTGGGCAGCAGCAGCGGGGAACTGGGGCATAACCTGATGGACCATCATCTGGGTGTGGGCGCCAGCGGCACCGTGGAAGGATATGAGGACAAGTATTATTTCGGCAGACGCGCCAACGGTATTTATATTCCCCGGTATCGCAATCTTTTTGGTGACAAGAGAGATTATCTGCGGGGCTTTGGCTACCAGGGCGGGGGAGGCCGTGAGGGGTACAATCATGAAGTAGCGGAATATAGTATTGGAAAGGAATACAAGGAGGCGTTGACGGAGCCGGGTCCATGGAGGATGAACATCGGAGGATTTGGGGAGATACTGCCTTATCATGAGAATAAGGTGACGCTGGACAAGACAACGAAAGATAAGTGGGGGTTGAATGTATTGAATATCGACTGCGAGCTGAAGGACAACGAGCTGAAGATGAGGAAAGATATGGAAGCCGATGCTATCGAGATGCTGGAAGCGGCAGGAGTAAAGAATGTATCGGGATGGAGCGGCAATCCGTACCCGGGAAGAGGGATACATGAGATGGGTACTGCGCGGATGGGCAAGGATCCCAAGACCTCTGTGCTGAATTCGTTCAACCAGATATGGGATGCAAAGAATGTGTTTGTCACCGACGGATCGTTCATGGTCTCAGCGGCCTGTGTCAATCCTTCCCTCACGTATATGGCGATGACGGCAAGGGCGGCGGACCATGCGGTAAACGAGCTTAAAAAAGGTAACATATGAACACCTATGACGCCATCGTCATTGGGTCGGGCATCAGCGGCGGGTGGGCGGCTAAGGAGCTCACCGAAAAGGGGCTGCGTACATTGATGCTGGAACGAGGGCGGAACTTCGAGCATATAAAGGATTATACGGACACCAATAAGAATCCCTGGGAATTCCCGCACAGGGGAAAGGTGACGCAGCAGGAATTGAAGGATCATCCTTATATCGGAAGGACGTGGGGCGCTACGGAGGCTGTAATAAAGTATTGGGCCAGGGATGTGGACTGTCCTTATACGGAGACAAAGCCTTTCAACTGGTGGAGGGCTTATCAGCTGGGAGGACGCAGCATTCTCTGGGGCAGGCAAAGCTATCGTTGGAGCGACCTGGATTTTGGGGCTAATGCCCGGGATGGCTGGGCCATCGACTGGCCCATCCGGTATAAGGATATTGCGCCCTGGTATGATCATGTCGAGCGATTTGCCGGCGTTAGCGGTTCGGTGGAAGGGTTGGCGCAGCTGCCCGACGGTCAGTTCCTGCCGCCGATGGAAATGAATTGTGTGGAGAAGGATGTGGCGGCGCGCATAAAGGAGCGTTGGAAGGGTCAGCGGCATATGATCATCGGCAGGGTGGCCAATCTGACGGCTCCTATACCGGGTCGTACGCAATGTCAGTTCAGGAACCGTTGCTGGGAGGGTTGTCCTTTTGGCGGCTACTTTAGTACACAGTCCTCTACATTGCCGGCGGCTGTGGCAACCGGCAAGCTGACCGTAAGGCCTTATTCCATTGTCACGCGCATATTGTATGACAAGGACAGCCGGAAGGCAAAGGGGGTGGAAGTATTGGATGCGGAGAATAACAAGACGTATGAGTTCTATGCTAAAGTTGTCTTTGTCAATGCCAGCGCCCTGAACAGCGCCTGGGTATTGATGAATTCGGCGACGGATGTATGGCCTGGCGGATTAGGGAGCAGCAGCGGGGAGCTGGGGCATAATATCATGGATCATCATTATAATGTGGGCGCCGCGGGGGTATTTGAAGGGCATGAAGATAAGTATGTATACGGTCGCCGGGCAAACGGTATTTATATACCGCGATTTGCGAATTTTTTTGGTGACAAACGGAATTATCTGAGGGGCTTTGGTTACCAGGGTGGCGCCAGCCGGGAAGACTGGAAGAGGAATGTAGCGGAGCTGAGCATTGGGAAAGAGCTAAAGGAAACGTTGCAGGAACCCGGCACATGGACCATGGGATTGACGGGTTTTGGGGAGCTGTTGCCTTATCATGATAATAAGATATCGCTGGATAAGAACAAGAAGGATAAATGGGGGCTGCCGGTGCTGAACATGGATGCCGAGCTGAAGGACAATGAGAAGAAAATGCGGAAGGACATGGCTGCGGAGGGAGCAGCTATGCTGGAGGCTGCGGGTGCGAAGAAAGTGCATTCGTGGGATAATGGGCATCCTATAGGGGATGGTATTCATGAGATGGGGTCGGCGCGTATGGGGAAGGACCCCAAGACCTCGGTGCTGAACGGGCATAACCAGGTGTGGGATGCTAAAAATGTTTTTGTGACGGATGGCGCCTGTATGGTCTCGTCCGCCTGTCAGAACCCTTCGCTGACCTATATGGCATTGACGGCCAGGGCAGCGGATTTCGCCGTGAACGAACTTAAAAAAGGTAATATTTAAAAATTTGCATTATGAATAGAAGAGAAGCAATATCGAGAGTAAGCCTGCTGCTGGGTGGTACGATCCTGGGAGCGGAAGCTTTTCTGAGCGGGTGCGGCCAACCTGATAAGAATATCGGAGGCGCCGGTATCAATTTCTCGAATGACGACGTCGCCTTTCTGGACGAGGTAGCGGAGACTATCCTGCCTGCGACGGATACGCCGGGCGCCAAGGAGGCGAAGGTGGGGGATTTCATGACCCGCATAGTCCGTGATTGTTACACTGAGAAGGACCAGAAGGTATTTGTCGATGGCATGCAAAAGCTGAATGAAGCCAGCAAGAAGAAGAATGGTCATTCCTTCCTCGATGCGAGCGCTCAGGAAAGGCATGATCTGCTGGTGGATCTGGATAAGGAGCAAAAGCAGTATACGGATAAGAAGAAGGATGATGATCCTCCGCATTATTTCAGATTGATGAAGGAGCTGACCCTTTGGGGGTATTTTACTTCCGAGCCGGGCGCTACCAAGGCGTTGCGCTATGTAGCCGTGCCGGGGAAATATGAGGGCTGCATCGATTATAAGAAAGGAGACAAGGCCTGGGCGACTACATGATAACACTCAGCATTGCGGGTAACCGCAATAACTGATACGGGTAACCGAAATCAAACCCCTTCATTTTGCAGTGAAGGGGTTTTTTATTTTGTCGCAAGAATTAGTTAAAATAATATTAGTTTGCCAGGGTATTGTTGACGTAGCTTCGATTACATTTTCATAGTCAACGACACTATGACGGTATAAACAATCATTAAATACTTGCCTATGCCATTCAAAACTAACGCCCTTATACGGGCATGTATCTTCTTGTGCCTGTTTCTTTTCACCTCTCAACTTTTTGCACAGAAAAAAATTACCGGTAGGGTAATCAGCAATGCGGACAAACAGCCATTGTTGGGCGCTACCGTGGAAGTCAAAGGGAAAAAGACGGCTGCTCAAACGTCTGCCGATGGAACTTTTACGATCGAGGCTGCGGACAACAGCACATTGGTGATCTCGTCAGTCGGATTCGGGAAAATGGAGGTCCCGGTCGGAGGCCGGTCCGACCTGGGGGATATTACTCTAACGGTGTCGAACACTGCTTTAAATGAGATCGTTGTGACGGGGTATACCACGCAGCGAAAGAAGGACCTGACCGGCGCCGTGTCGGTGGTCGACCTGGCTGATGCCAGGAAGCAGCCTGTGCCCGATGTAGTGAATATGCTGCAGGGGCAGGCTTCCGGGGTAAGTGTTGTCAGCTCTGGAGCGCCCGGGCAGGCTCCCGTGATCCGGATACGGGGTTTCAATTCTTTTGGGAATAACGCGCCATTGTATGTGGTC
>DASZWE010000309.1:0-3756 GCA_035546735.1 Puia sp. | reverse complement strand
GCAACGACCTGGTGCCACTGGAAAAAGAGATACAGTTCACCACACATTATATCGAGCTTCAGAAGATGCGCCTTACCGACAAGTCAAGCATCGACTTCACCGTAAAAGGCGATCCCTTTGGAAGACAGATTGCCCCGCTGCTCCTGCTTCCCTTCGTAGAGAATGCATTCAAATACGGCGTCAGCACACGGGAAAGATCCCCCATCCGGATATTATTGGAAATAAATAAAGATTCGATGTACTTTAGTGCTACGAATCACAAGCATATCAATACTACGCTGAGAATGGCCGATAATACAGGTATTGGTATCCATAATACAAAACGAAGGCTGGATCTGTTGTATGAAGACAGGTACAAGCTGACCATCGACGACGGCCCCGGCGAATTTTCTGTTCACTTAAATATTCAAGTGTAATGCTTACTTGTATAGCCATCGACGACGAACCACTGGCGCTGGAAGTATTGAAAAAATACATCGCCAAGATCTATTTCCTCGATCTGAAAGGCACTTTCACCGACCCCTTCGAAGCGCAAAAGCTCATGGAGACCTCTCCGGTGGATATCCTCTTCCTCGATATCCAGATGCCCGATATCAACGGGATAGACTTTTCACGCATCATCAACAAGAAAAATACAGCCGTCGTGTTTACTACCGCCTTCAGCGAATATGCCGTGGAAGGCTTCAATGTAGACGCCATCGACTACCTCCTGAAACCCATCGAATACGACCGATTTCTCAAAGCCGTATACAAGGCCAAGGAATATGTGGACTATCTCACCAGCCAGGAACTGCAAGAGGGATACATCTTCGTCAAGTCGGATTACCAGATGGTAAAGGTCAATCTGAAGGAGATACTCTATATAGAAGGCCTGGACGATTATATAAAGATCTATCTGCCGGGCAGGTCCATCCTGACGCTGATGACGCTCAAGACCATCGCCCTCAAGCTTCCCTCCCGGGAGTTCATACGGGCCCATCGCTCCTATATCGTTCCCATCAGCAAGATCGAGCATATCAGTAAAAGTAAGATCAAGATCGGCGATAAGGAGATCCCTATCGGTGTAAGCTACAGCGAAAGCTTCTTTGCCGCCATGGAAAACAAGCTCAATTAGAAGACAGGCTCAATCAGAGACACTGGAGCCGCCTTGGGCGGCTCGTCCAGGACCTAGGTCCCGACCGAGGTACCCGAGGAAGACCGTGTCGAAGCAGGTCTGACGAAGGGTATGGGTGAAGCCCGAGGAAGGGTTCAACAGTATTGGAACCGACGAAGGATACGAGCGAAGCTCTCGTGTCGAAGCAGTTCCGACGAAGGCCTCAGACATAAGCGTATTCGGGGAAGGTATTCCCCCGCCTGGACGTGGCAACCCCAGCCGTCTAACTTACGTATTACTAAATACCGGCCCTTGGTAGAAGCCGGTAATTAGGACCAGTTTTTTCATAGTAGATTTTAAGTTAAGGTTGAGGCCACTGGTTAGTGGTTAGTTTTCCCTAAATTGCGTGCTGTTTTCATTAAAAGCACGCAATTTATTTTATGGAATTCCTGAAAGACCTAAAGATAAGTGCAGACAATACAGGCACCTCCACCGGCACTAAATGGATACATGCCAAAACACCCTCCCTGGCGTCTTTTTCACCCGTGGATGGCAGGCAGATAGCCACCGTCACTACCACCGATAAAGAAAGTTATGACACCGTCGTCCGCACGGCGGAAGCCGCCTTCCGGCAATGGCGCACATGGCCTGCTCCCAGACGAGGCGAGATAGTCCGCCAGATAGGAGAAGCGCTCCGGCAATACAAGATCCCTCTTGGCAAATTGGTTTCTTATGAGATGGGCAAAAGCCTGCAGGAAGGATATGGTGAAGTGCAGGAAATGATCGATATCTGTGATTTCGCGGTAGGCCTTTCCCGCCAGTTGCATGGCCTGACGATGCATAGCGAAAGACCCGCTCACCGCATGTATGAGCAATGGCATCCCATGGGTCTGACCGGCATCATATCGGCCTTTAACTTCCCCGTGGCGGTATGGAGCTGGAATAGCATGCTGGCCTGGGTTTGCGGGGACGTATGTATCTGGAAGCCTTCCGAAAAGACACCTCTTTGCGCCGTCGCCTGTCAGCACATCGTAGCAGCCGTCTTTGCCCGGAACAATGTCCCCGAAGGAGTTTGCAACCTTATTATGGGCGCTAGGGACACAGGGGAATGGCTGGCCGCCGACGAACGGGTCGCCCTCATTTCGGCCACGGGCAGCACGCGTATGGGCAAGGCAGTAGGAGCTGTTGTCGCAGCCCGCCTGGGCAGATCCCTCCTGGAGTTGGGTGGCAACAATGCTATCATCATCTCGCAGTCGGCCGATCTGGATATCGCCATACCTGGCGCCGTCTTTGGCGCCGTAGGCACGGCAGGTCAACGCTGCACCACTACCCGCCGCCTCATTATTCACGAAAGCATCTATGACAAGGTCAAAGAAAAGCTGGCTACGGTCTATAAACAGCTGCGCATAGGCGACCCGCTGGATGAAAAGAATCACGTAGGCCCGCTCATCGATAAGGACGCCGTCCAGCATTATCTGCATGCCATCGAAGCCTGCAAAAAAGAAGGCGGCAAATTCCTCGTGGAAGGCGCCGTCCTCGATGGCTTTGACAGCGGCTGTTATGTCCAGCCCTGCATCGCCGAAGCAGAGCCCCACTACAAGATCGTTCAGCACGAGACCTTCGCGCCCATCCTCTACCTGCTGAAATATAAGACCATGGACGAAGCCATCGCTATCCAGAATGGAGTCCCCCAGGGCCTCTCGTCTTCCATCATGACCCTCAACCTCCGCGAGGCGGAACAGTTCCTCTCCGCAGCCGGCAGCGATTGCGGTATAGCCAATGTCAATATAGGCACCTCCGGCGCAGAGATAGGCGGCGCCTTTGGCGGGGAAAAAGAGACAGGAGGAGGCAGGGAAAGCGGCAGCGACGCCTGGAAAGCCTATATGCGCCGCCAGACCAATACGATCAACTATTCTACCCAACTGCCACTGGCACAAGGGATAAAGTTTGACATTTAACGATCCGGAGCCAGCGCGGATCCAAAGTGGACCACAGGTCCACCGACCGGAGGTCAATCATTAGAACTGTGCCCCAAGGATGGTAAATTTTGACAGACCAGACTTGGGACACGAAAATAATATGACACCCTGAAGCGTTATCCTTCAGATGACCCATAATCTATGATCCATTCCGGTACCAAAGCCCTTACTGCATATAGAAAAGTTATCTTTTTGGCGGCGCTGGCATTTGTCCTTGCGGGCGGCCAGCAGACCCAGGCCCAGGTAAGACTGGGGATCATCGGTGGGTTACACTCCGCTAACATATTGGAAAAGAATAATATACCCAATTGGGATAGCACGGTGAAACCATTCCAGTCCTCCCTTTCCGGCTTTCAGCTGGGAGTAATAGTGGAAGTTCCATTGGGAAATAAAGGATTCTTTTTCCAGCCGGCCATCGCCTATACTTCAAAGGGAAGAAAATATACCAGGGACAACGATTCCGCTACCAGCCACCTTACAGACACCGTTTACACCCGGCAAAACCTGCATACGAACTACATCGATGTTCCCCTGAACATTACCTATAAATTTTACCTCTCCAAAAATCATAAGAACAGCTTTTTCCTAAGCGCAGGACCCCAGATAAGCTTTTTTTACAGCGGCAAAACTACTGACGAGTCCCTGACATGGAAGAATGACTCTACTACCACCTATACCAATGAA
>DASZWE010000308.1:0-7255 GCA_035546735.1 Puia sp. | reverse complement strand
AATGCACCGAATGACAAACTGCCGGAGATCGTGGGTATGTTGCCGGGCATGAAATCGCCCACGGTGCTGCCTTTGGCGGAGGCCGGATGGAGCAGTGTCCACAGTGTGATCAGCGAGAATGATTTCTGGGACATCATCGAGAAATTGAAAGGTGCGGGTGCGCAGGGGATCCTGGTGGTACCGATAGAAAAAATGATCATTTAATACATCGATATGCAACTGATTGACATTCGAAATTTCGCATCCATCTCCCCGGCACAGCGGCGGGAGTGGTTGTCGCGGCCCGTGCTGGATACTTCGATGCTGGAGCAGAAAGTGGCCGACATTCTCCTGGCTGTCAGGGATGGAGGGGACGAGGCTGTAAGGAATTTTACCCTGCAGTTCGACAAGGTGGCCCCGGCAGCATTACAGGTCAGCGAAGAAGAGCTGGCGCAGGTAGAGGTAGACAAACCGCTGCGCGAAGCCATCCATCAGGCGTGTCAAAACATAGAAGCCTTCCATCGTACGCAATATCAGAAGATGGAAGCTGTGGAGACCATGTCTGGTGTACGTTGCTGGAGAAAGGCAGTGGCTATCGGGAAAGTGGGATTGTATATACCCGGCGGTACGGCTCCCTTATTTTCCACTTTGCTGATGTTGGGAATACCAGCGAAGCTGGCGGGATGTAAGGAGATCGTGCTGTGCTCACCGCCTGATGCACAGGGCAGACTGCATCCAGCGATCCTTTATGCGGCAAAGGCCGTAGGCGTCACAAAGATCTACAAGGCGGGCGGCGTCCAGGCGATAGGGGCCATGGCGTATGGTACGGAGACCATCCCTGCCGTCTATAAGATATTCGGTCCCGGCAACCAGTATGTCACCTGCGCCAAGCAGCTGATCCAAAAGGAGGGGCTCGCTATCGACATGCCGGCGGGACCAAGCGAAGTCGCTGTTTATGCCGACGAAAATGCCAACCCGGAATTTGTTGCGGCTGATCTGCTGTCACAGGCTGAGCATGGGCCGGATAGCCAGGTAGTGCTGGTATGTCTGTCCTCCCGGATGGCCGGGCTGGTACAGGAAGCCGTTCAACGACAATTAGCATTGCTGCCCCGTGCCGATGTGGCTGTCCGGGCGCTGGCTTCCAGCCGCCTGTTCGTAGCAAAGAATGCGGAGCAGGCCATGGACCTGCTGAATGAGTATGCTCCCGAGCACCTGATACTTGCCTGTGACGATGCGGCCGATCTGGCCGGGAAGGTCGTCAATGCGGGGTCTGTCTTTATCGGGCATTTTTCACCGGAAAGTGTCGGAGACTATGCCAGCGGCACCAATCACGTGCTGCCTACCAATGGATACGCCAGGGCATATAGTGGTGTTAGCCTGGACAGTTTTGTAAAAAAGATAACCTTTCAACAACTGACCCGTGAAGGTATCCGGGGCATCGGTCCTGCCGTCGTCGAAATGGCGGAGGCCGAGGGGCTTCGGGCGCATGCCAATGCCGTCAGGGTGAGAATGTCATAGTGCACTGTGGTGCACACAAATTTTTATATGTTATGTTTCAACTGGACAAATTATTGAGGGATAATATCCGGCAGCTGGTACCCTATTCGTCTGCCAGGGATGAGTTCAAGGGAGAGGCACAGGTCTTTCTCGATGCCAATGAGAACAGTCTGGGCTCACCGCTGACCCGGTGGTATAACAGATACCCCGATCCGCTGCAATGGAAAGTGAAGGAAGCGCTCAGCCGGGTGAAAGGGGTTGCTCCGCAGCACATCTTTCTTGGCAATGGGAGTGATGAATGTATCGACATACTGTATCGGGCCTTTTGCGTACCTGGTAAGGACAATGTCATCATCAATCCGCCTACTTACGGCATGTATGAGGTAAGCGCGCATATCAACGATGTGGAAGTTCGCAGGGCCACCTTGCTGGATGACTTTCAGCTGGACCTGGTGCACCTGGAGAACCTGGTGGATGAGAACACCAAGATCATCTGGATCTGCAGTCCCAACAATCCGACAGCCAACTCGATGAATCGTCAGGATGTGGAGATCGTCCTGAACAATTTTCCCGGCCTGGTGGTGGTGGATGAAGCATATATTAATTTTTCCCGCCATCGGAGCTTTATCCAGGAACTGCCCGATTACCCAAACCTGGTGGTGATGCAAACGATGAGTAAGGCCTGGGGCCTGGCCGGCCTTAGGCTAGGTATGGCTTTTGCAAGCGAAGCTATTATCGATATTTATAATAAGGTCAAGCCTCCCTATAATATCAGCCAGGCTACCCAGGAGCTGGTCCTGAAGGCATTGGAAGAGACGGATCAGGTCAATGATATGATCCGGGCGCTGGTGACTATGCGAGAGCAGATGAGCGGTGAGCTGGCGGCACTCCCCATCGTCAAAAAGATATATCCCAGCGATGCCAATTTCCTGCTGGCAAAAGTTACCGATCCGAAAGCTGTTTATCGATATCTTTTGGGCAAGGGCATTGTGGTCCGTGATCGTAGCAAGGTCGAGCTGTGTGAAGGCTGTTTACGTATAACGGTAGGTACGGAATTGGAGAACCGTCAATTGCTGGAGGCACTTAGTCAATACTAAACGGACCGGAGGTTCGTTGTCCGAAGGACAGACATTAGATATGAACAAAAAACGGGTTATATTTTTGGTGAACCCGTTTTTCGGCCAACTACAGTGAGTCTAAGGTAAAAATTAGTGATTGGCGGTGGATGCATTCGCGTAAATTACAGGTTACTGGAACCGCTGTAGCGGTTCGACCGAAGGTCAGACATTAGCCCTTTGCGGGGAAAGGGTTAATTTTCAGAATATACTTTTCCCGAAAAAATCAATAGTGTTTTCCATGAACCATGTAATCAACAAATCAACGACAATGCCGCGCAAAGCCCTGTATCTTGCCCTGGGTTTGTGCATGACAGGACTTTTTGCATGTAAAGGCGGAGGCAATAAAGAAGAGCAGTCTTCCTCCGATTCAACTAAGGCAGCACAGTCCTTCGCGGTGAAGGGTGGTGGCGCCGACTCCACTATCAAGCTACCTTCCGGATTTATGGCTACTATCGTAGCGGAGGATCTTGGGAAGGCCCGTCATATTGCGGTAGCCTCCAACGGCGTCATCTTCGTAAAGCTTGGTAAAGCAAAGGATGGAAAGGGTATCGTTCGTCTGCAGGACACCAATGGAGATGGGAAGCCTGACCAGGCTACGGGCTTTGGCAATTATGGCGGCACCGGTATTGCCATCAAGAATGGCTATCTCTATGCTTCCTCCGATGAGGATGTCTACCGGTACAAGCTCGATAGCAATTTTAATGTGACGAATCCTGACAATCCCGAGAAGATCGTTTCGGGGCTGCTCAATCGGCATGAACATGAATCGAAGTCCATTGCGCTGGATAATGATGGCAATATATACGTCAATATCGGCGCATATTCCAATTCCTGTCAATTGGAGGATAGGAAGAAGGGCTCGCCTGCACAGAAACCCTGTAAAATATTGGATTCAGCCGGCGGTATCTGGCAGTTCAAGGTTGACAAGCCTGATCAGACCTATGGTACGGGGGTACATTATGCCACCGGGCTGCGCAATGTGGTAGGGCTGGATTGGAATACGACTACCAACAGTTTGTTTGTCATGCAGCACGGAAGGGATCAGCTGCACGATCTTTTCCCCAATATGTTCGATACGAAGCAGAGCGCCGAGCTGCCCGCGGAATGTATGTATGAGCTGCATAAGGGTTCCAACTGCGGATGGCCATATATGTACTATGATCAGATCCAGCATAAGAAGATACTGATGCCGGAATATGGCGGGGACGGCAAGAAAGAAGGCGGTAAGGATGCACAGGACCCTGTGATGGCTTTCCCCGGTCATATGGCCCCCAATGGTCTTTTATTCTATACAGGAAATCAGTTCCCTGACAAATACAAGAATGGGGCTTTTATCGCCTTTCATGGCAGCTGGAACAGGGCGCCTGAGCCGCAGAAGGGATTTTTGGTAGCCTTTGTACCTTTTAGCAATGGGAAGCCCAGTGGGGATTGGGAGGTGTTTGCGGATAATTTTTCCGGGAGCCCTGAGAATACGGCTGCTGCCAGGGCGGATCATCGTCCCTGTGGATTGGCGCAAGGACCTGATGGATCGATATATGTGACGGATGATTCGAAGGGGTATGTTTGGAAGATAAGCTACAAAAAGTAAGGGACTGTATGTATTGGACGAGAATATTCTTTGGGGCCGGCGCCATGGCGCTGGCTCTTGTTTTTATGTCACAGACCGGGAAATCTTCCATTGCGAGGGGCCGGGAGGTGTATTTACAGCAGTGTCTGGCATGTCACCAGGCGGATGGGTCGGGGGTGGAGGGTACGAATCCTTCGTTGGTGAAGGCCAAATATGTGCTGGGAGATAAGAAGATGCTGGTGCGGATCATACTGAAGGGGATGCAGGGGGTGGATATAGATGGGGAGAGCTATCACAATGTGATGGCGCCTCATGCAGATCTGACGGATCAGCAGATAGCGGATGTGCTGACGTATGTGCGGAGTAGTTTTGGGAACAAGGCGAGTGCGGTGAGGGCGGCGGAGGTGAAGGCTGTCAGGGTGAAGACGAAATAAAGCGCTGAATCCGGTGGAATATCAATTATTTTTGCGGCATGACCTCGAAGAAGCACGAGCTCCTTAAAAAAATCATTAATACGTGAGTAAAAGAATCCTATTCATCGACCGCGACGGGACCCTCATCAACGAAGCTCCTCCTACCTACCAGATCGATAGTTTCGACAAGCTGGAGTTCTATCCTAATATGATTGAATTCATGGGACGCATAGCCCGGGAGATGGACTATGAGCTATTGATGGTGACGAACCAGGATGGGCTTGGGACGAAGGACTTTCCGGAGGATACTTTCTGGCCTGTGCAGCGGTTTATCATGAAGAGCCTGGAAAATGAAGGCATTCATTTCAGCGAGGTATACATCGATAAAAGCTTTCCCGCGGACAATGCGCCCACCCGGAAGCCGGGCACGGGCATGCTGACCCGCTACATCGACAATCCCGAATATGATCTGGCGAATTCATTTGTCATCGGGGACAGGATCACCGACGTCCAGTTGGCGAAGAACCTGGGGTGCAAGGCCATCTGGCTGAACAATGAGCCGGGGCTGGGGGGCCGCGAGGTGAAGGATACGATGTCCGAGCTGAATGAAGTGGTGACGCTGGAGACGGGAGAATGGAGCAAAATATACGAGTTCCTGAAGCTGGGGCTGCGTCGTGTGATACATGAGCGCAATACCAGCGAGACCCAGATAAAGATCGAGCTGAACGTGGATGGCAGGGGCAAGGCCGCGATCTTCACGGGGCTGGGCTTTTTCGATCATATGCTGGAGCAGATAGCAAGGCATGGCAAGATGGACCTTACCATCCGTACAAACGGGGATCTGCATATCGACGAGCATCATACCATCGAGGATACGGGAATAGCATTGGGAGAAGCGTTTGCAAAGGCGCTGGCGGACAAGCGGGGGATGGAGCGGTATGGGTTTGCCCTGCCCATGGATGAGGCTGACGCCAAGGTGCTGATCGACTTTGGAGGAAGGAACTGGATCGTGTGGCAAGCGGAGTTCAAGCGGGAGCATATCGGGGAAATGCCGACGGAGATGTTCTTTCATTTCTTCAAATCTTTTTCGGACGCCGCCAAATGCAATCTGAATATCGAGTGCAGAGGGGAGAACGAGCACCACAAGATCGAGGCTATTTTCAAGGCTTTTGCAAAAGCTATACGGATGGCGGTCAGGCGGGATCCGCTGAGCAACTATTTGCCGAGCACGAAGGGCGTGCTGTAGGGGCGGGTACAAGGGAGTATTGTGGGGGGCCGAACCTGCCAGGGCGTGAAAAAAATTTGGAAAAATGGTTTTTGCGGGTCATATTTGCCGTGCAATGACAAAAAAGCTTATAAATAAACTGTGGTGGTGGCATACTAACTCCAAACGGGGCAAGTAATGCTATTACTACGTGTATTACCATATTGGGCCCCGGTATACCGGGGCCTTTTTCATTGTAAACCGTTGAATGATATGAAGAAAATAGAAATAAAAACGCATTGCCGGAAGCTGTTATCGGACATCTATACGCCCGTGGGTATCTACCTCCGGCTGCGGGACCGGTTTCGCGACACCATTTTGCTGGAAAGCACGGATTATCATGTGGCCGAGAACAGCTATTCCTTTATCTGTATCAACGCCATTGCGGGCATCGAGATATCCGACACCAGGAACATCGAGTTCAAGCTGCCGGGTCTGCCTCCTGAAAAGAAACCCCTGGGTAATCTGGCGGATACGCCCCGGCTGCTGTGGGAGTTTATGCAACGGTTTGACTCGAAGCCTTCTCCCGAGCGGCCGGTGAGGGCTGTGCAGGGACTTTTTGGCTATACCACTTTCGACGCCGTACAGTTCTTCGATACCATTAAGCTACGATCCGGCGACGACAGAACGGGGATACCGTTGATGCGCTACCGGCTCTATCAATATGTCATAGCCGTCAATCATTTCAAGGACGAGCTGTACATCTGCGAGAACCAGATCGCCGGACTGGAATCGGAGATCGCTGTCGTAGAATCCCTGATAAAGAGCAAGGATGTCCCTGTATATCCTTTCCAGGTCAAGGGTGAGGAGACCTCCAATCTAAAGGATGAAGAATATATCGAGATCGTAAAGAAAGGCATTAAAAGCTGTCACCGCGGGGATGTTTTTCAGATCGTGCTGAGCCGTCGTTTTCAGCAGGGATTTGCCGGTGACGAGTTCAATGTATACAGGGCCCTGCGCAGCATCAACCCCTCGCCTTATCTTTTCTTTTTCGACTATGGCGACTACAAGCTGATGGGGTCTTCACCCGAGTCGCAGCTGATCCTGCAGAATGGGGAGGCTATTGTACATCCTATAGCGGGTACGTTCAAGCGGAGTGGGGACGATGTGACGGACAAGATGATGGCCGACAAGCTGCTGAAGGACGCCAAGGAAAATGCGGAGCATGTCATGCTGGTGGACCTGGCCCGTAACGATCTCAGCCGTAATTGTGACGAGGTCAGCGTTGCGCAGTACCGGCAGGTACAGTATTATTCTCATGTCATCCACCTGGTGAGTGAGGTCAGGGGGAAGCTGCGGGATGGGTACAACCCATTCGAGCTGCTGGCTACCACTTTCCCCGCGGGTACGCTTAGCGGCGCTCCCAAGTTCAAGGCAATGGAGCTGATCGATACCTATGAGCCTACTACCCGGAGCT
>DASZWE010000307.1:0-12585 GCA_035546735.1 Puia sp. | reverse complement strand
CTCCAATAAGGAAGTAGCCAGCGCATCTCCCTTCTGCGCCTCTTCGAACAAATGACTGTACTGCGGCGACGTTATTTTCGACAGGCTGCTCTCCGACAGACCCCGCTGCCTTGATATGATCGACGGCAACGCCCAGCTCGAAGCTTCGCTCTCCAGACAGCCGAAGAAACCACAATTACACTCATTGCCACTGACATTGATGGAAATATGACCGGCCAGGCTCCCTGCCAGCAAATGCCTGCCCTTGAATAATTTTCCATCCACCAGCACGGCGCTGCCGACGCCGGTCCCTAAGGTCAATAGCACGATATCGTTACACCCCTTGCCTGCGCCGTATTGCCATTCCCCCACCAGCGCCGCCCTTGCATCATTTTCCATCGCCAAAGGCGTGCCCCACTCCCGCTTCGCCCACTCATTAAAATCAAACTCCAATGCGCTGGTATATTTGACATACCGGGAGACAACCTTATTAGCCTGCGTATCGACGATGCTCGGAAGCGCAATACCAATACCCGACAAACTATGCGAGGAGAACCACTCCTTAAAAGACGTCAGGGCTCGCCCGCCGATCATCGTAAGGTTGTCCTCGATGCTGCTCGCAGGCAAAGCCTTGACCTGGTCGACAGCAATGATCTTTCCTCCCCTTTCAATGATCCCGAACTTTACCCTGGTCCCTCCAAAGTCGATAGCTAGTACTGCCATAGAAAATCCTGATTGTTCATTATCAATATTTTGGCTCTTCCTCCTTACTTCTCTTTCGAAGGTGCTGTAAATCAAAGATATAAAAAATGTTCAAACATTCCTATAAGTCAAAAAAAATCCCCGGCGTCAGCCGGGGGATTTTATTCGGAACCAATCCACATCCATATACCCACTATCATTGGTCTGTGTTTCTCTCGTACAGAAAAGCCCCACCTTGGCGCCGATCCACCTGCCTCCTTCCGCAGTAAACTCATCGCCAACCCGGGTGAATGACTTACCATCCACACTATAGCTAAAGATACATCGGGCGCCTTTGCCGACTCTCACCCGTAAATAAACAGTGGGTGAGCTCATTTTCATAACCTCCTCCTCTTGTTCCTCTTTCCCTTTTACCGCATCCCTGCAGATCGTCCTCACCAGGTAAACCCCATCCTTCTTACTCTTCAACGCAAGCCCCCCATAGCTGAAGCCCATTACCACCAATCCCGCTTTTTCATTCTCCAGCTTGGGGTTGGGTGTAAAGCTGAGCCTGGTAGTAACCATAAATTCCTCCGCCGGGAATTTTTGCAAAAGCACATTACCCGCATCCCATAAATTTTTGGCGCTGTCCGGCAGCCTGTCTGAAAACAATCGCAATGACCCATTCGACGAATTCATGAAATACCAGCCAGCCTTGGGATTGGCCATCCATTGCCATTGCAGCCCGAGTGTCGTCCCGTTGAATTCATCGCTCTCCTGCGGTGTTTGAATGGGATAGATCTTACCAACCGACGGCTTCTTGTAACGCAGCACCGGCTCGCCCTTTCCATCTCCATCTTTGTCGATCCCCGCCACCGGCCAGTCATGGACCCACCTCATAGGCTCCAGGTGAAGGATCCTTCCATACGCGCCTTTATCCTGGAAATGCAAAAACCAATCCTCACCGGTGGAAGTAGTAACCCATGCTCCCTGGTGTGGTCCGTTGGTGGGAGACGAACCCTGATCCATGATAACCCTTCTTTCATAGGGTCCATACACATTTTTCGAACGTAGGACCAATTGCCAGCCTGTTGATACCCCACCCGCGGGAGCAAAAATATAATAGTAGCCGTTTCGTTTGTAAAACTTCGGCCCTTCTATAGTCGGATCGTGTTCATGACCATCATATACCAATATCCCCTCATCAGTCACCTTTGTCCCCTCTTTATTTAGTCGGTTGACGGCAATAATGCTTTTGATCCCGGCACGGCTGCCTGCATAGGCATGAACCAGATAAGCCTGCCCGTCATCATCCCACAACGGGCAGGGGTCCTCCAGCCCTCTGCCGGCAGCCACCAATACAGGTTCGCTCCACGGACCCTCCGGCCTCTTTGCCTTGATCATATAAATGCCATGATCAGGATCGGGATAGTAAATATAAAACTCACCCGTATGATACCGGATAGCCGGCGCCCACACACCCTCTCCATGGCGGGGAACAGAGAAATGTTCAAAAGGTGGCTGTCGCTCCAAAGCATGCCCAATGATCTCCCAATTGACAAGATCCTTTGAATGAAGCACCGGCAACCCGGGAACATCTTCAAAAGAAGAAGAGATCAAATAAAAATCGTTCCCGACCCGTATGACATCGGGATCCGAATAGTCGGCGTGTAAAATTGGGTTCTTATAGGTGCCATCACCCTGATCCGCTACCCAAACCTCCGATACATAAGGCTTTTGTGCGACTGATGTAAACGATACAACGACGGATAGTACAAGTACTTGAATTGTTCTCTTCATTCTTTAGTCCTGGTGTTTCATAAGGCCATTACGGCTGTGGCATCCCATAGCCATTCGTAACTTTACCCTTGGAATTGGTGATCGTTTCCGAAGGAATAGGCCAATAGTATCTGGGAGGATCATCCGATGAGGTGATCCCGGACAGAATATTTCTTTGATAGGTGGCAAAACTATTGACAATGTCGATCCCCCATTTGGTCTTGACATACCCCGCTGCCTGCAGAGCTGCAGCGTCCGGACCATTCGGATCGATATAGGTGAACAATCCCTGGATGGCTACATTATGATTGGTGCCATTCACTTTTGGACCGCTTGCTATTTTACTATAGTCATATTGCCCTCTCCACCCCGGATAAAGAGCGGGGTCGGTAGAATCCGGAGTATCGTATGTCAATGGATTGGTCAGATTGACCATCTTTGTCCAGATATAGCTGGAGATCACATTGCCATTGGAAAAGGTATGATATCCCTGGGTCTGGAGATCACTGACCATCGTTGCCATCTCCTGCTGAATGGCGATTGCCCTTTCAGGAAGCTTACCCGACCGTATCAGGTCCCACCGCCGCGTTCCTTCACCAAGCAGTTCGAGCTTACGCTCCTCCGACACGGCGTCCTTTAACGCATCGCCCGATAGTCCGCTTATATCATGGCTGGCATCGCCAAAAGCTCTTTCCCGGATCTGGTTTACCAGGCTGATAGCATTCCCATCTTCTCCCAGCTCGGCCTTCACTTCAGCTAACATTAAGATAACGTCCGCCAGTCTTAGCACAGGCCAGTCCATGCCGGAATTTCTTTGCGCCACAGTATAGGGAGGATTCATGCGATTTTCGTCCCATTTATTCGTTGCGATCCCCCCGGTACTTTTATTACCCGGAACAAAAGAGAGCATCTTTTCATTTCCGTCCCCATTACTTCCGGTGACCGCAACGCTGGCATCCCTTCTTTTATCTCCATTTTCAAACTCCCCATAGTAAACGGTCGGAATGATACGAAGAGCATCGAAAGTTTTGGTTGGTGCAGCATTAGCGCTACCCCCATCGGATGGCCGTCCAAAAGCATAGCTGTATTCGCTGGTGGTGGCCGGCGTCCCCCCCTGAATATTGCCCAATTGGAACAAAGACTCGGGACTTACCTGCAGATCTGCAAAATATTGGAAATGCCGTTGGAATGGGTTCTTGGCGTAAGACCTTTCATCAGACGTAATTAAATGAGAGGAGCCTTCATTGTCGATAGCCGCCTGGAAATATTGTTCAGCAGTCTTGTAGTAGTCCAGGTAATCGGAACGCCGGGCATATACACAGCCCATTTTTTCGGAACCTTTTTTATCAAAGCTCACCTTTCCATATAATCCGCCCACATCCGTACGAATGGTCTGATACCCGCCGGAATAAAGAGCTATCTCCCCTATCAGCGCGTCGCAGAATGGCCGTGAAAAACGCTCGGCTGTAATACCCCCCTGCCCTAATGTATACATCAGCGGCTCGGCCACCTTAAGAGAAGCGATCAGACTGTCATAGATGTCGTATCGGGAGTTTAATGAATAGCTGGTGACATAACTATTTTCATACCCATAGGGCACATCCCCAAAATGTTTAACCAGCTCGAAATAACAAAATGCCCGGATGGTTATGGCCTCGCCATACAACTGGGTCCAGTCGGTGGGCTTGCCCGCGGCGACGTCGTTCCGGTAAGCCTCCTTTTCAGCGATCAGACCGGCTACCTTGGACGCATGTGCAATGGTAGTATAAAGGCCGTTGAATCCGGCTGATACAATATCGATGGTTAACAATTCAGGTCTCAGAATGGCATTTATATTATTACTGGAATTATCCTCCGGATAGGTTTCGGCATCCGATCCTATCGGATCATTCCACCGGTAAACCCCCATGATACAGTTCTGGCGGTAATTGGCATAGCACCAGGACAATGTCTTGAATGTCTCTGAAGGCGTTGAGGTAACAAAGTTATCATCCACATTGGAGGGAGAGGAGGGATTTAAAAAATCCTTTTTACATTGTGTAAGACCGATACACAACGTAGCGGCTATCAAATAATTTATTACTCTTTTCATGCTGGTAGTTTTTTGGTTGTTAGAAGCTAAGATTCATTCCCACAATAAAAGACCTTGGACGGGGATATGTTCCGAAATCCAGACCCGTAGTCGGATAGACAGCGCCATTGTGGGCGGGATCGGCATTTACCTCAGGATCGAGCCCCGAATACCCTGTCAGCGTAAAGACATTATAGATACTACCGTATATGCGAAGGTTACTGATCTTAGCTCTTGACAGCAAGGTCTTGGGTAAGGTATATCCCAGGTTCAGCGTGTTTAGACGCAAAAATGAACCGTTCTCGATACCCAAAGTGGAGACAGCGCCTACTTCCTCATAGGACAAGGGCAACGACGCTTTTGCGTTGGCGGCATTCAGCTGATCCGGGGTCGTCAGTCTCACCAATTGTCCGTTGACCACGTCGTAGATCTTATAGGCATTGTTCATGATGGCCAGCTTATTTTCATAGACCCCTTGTTCTTTGGGACCATACAAGGTCGCCAGCAGATTGGCATTGTAAAGACGATTGCCGTAGCTCCAGTTGAAATAGACCCCCAAATCTATATTTTTATAGGAGGCGTTCATGGTGAAACCACCGGTATGTTTCGGGTTCATATTACCGATGATGGAAACATCTTTGTCATCGATGATACCGTCCCCGTTCAGGTCTCTGAACTTAGGGAGACCGGGATAGGCAAACTGACCGGATGGACGATCGCTGCTGCCCAATCCATGCACAACCGTTATCCAGCTGCCAATATCGGCCACGCCCTTCTTCAAAGTATATTTACCGCTGTTGTAGTCGAAATCTGCAGGGGTATAAAAACCATCATAGATAAACCCGCGAACCAGACCCACCGGTTGACCCTGCTGCAGGATATAGTCATTTTTCGGATAAGACGCGATGCCTCCCCAATCCGCTCCATAAAGTCCGGTGACATTGGGAGCAAGCTGATCCACATTGCTTGTATTGAAGTTGATGTTGCCCCCCGCGGTTATTTTCCAGTCACGGTTTTCGAAAACTGTTCCGAAAAGGGAGAACTCCAGTCCTTTGTTGCTTGTCTGCCCGATATTGGCATAGGTTGCGGTAAAACCGGTAATTCCGGGAATGCTTGTCAGCATTAGCAGATCTTTGGTAGTATTCCAATATACATCCACAGTTCCCGACAGGCGCCCCTTGAAAAACGAAAAATCTGTTCCGATGTCCCGCGTGATCGTCGTTTCCCATTTCAGGTTCGGGTTTGCCAGCGTGGAAGAGGAGAAGTCATAGGATGACTGGCGCTGGCGATTGATATCATACTGCAATCGTTGGTCCGTTACAGATGTCCACGACTGGGACCAGAGGTTTGAGCTGATCCCGTCATTACCTACCTCACCAAAGGATACCCGAAGCTTCAGATTATCCATCCAGTTTACGCTTTTGAAAAAAGGCTCTTCCGAGATCTTCCAGGCGACAGCCCCGGCAGGGAAATATCCCCACTGGTGAGTAGGCGAGAATTTAGACGAGCCATCCGCACGAAATGTCGCGGTCAATAAATACTTGTTGAGCAAAGAATAGTTTGCCCGGCCGAAGAAGGAAAGGAGACGGCTTGGAATAGTAACGCCTGAAGAAAATTGTGCCGTGCCATTCACCTGGTCATATTGATTGATCTGGGCAAAAGCCGTTGCCTTGTCAAAATTGGAAGGGAAATGGTTCGCTTGTATCCCCATGCTGGTTCCCCCTGAGTTGGACACCTCCTGGCCCGCTAACAAATTCAATCGGTTGGCACTGTTGATTTCAAAATTGTAATTTAAGGTATTCGTCCAACGCATTCCCCAGGCATCGGATTTTCGATAGTCGACAGCTCCCGCAAAAAGCTTTTTTCCCGTAGCATCATCCACATAATTGTTATAAATAGCCCCTGACCAGTATTGACGTTGCCCCCAGGACCTGCTCAAAGCCAGGTCGGTATGATAGGTCAGGTTTTTGATGATCTTCCAGTCCAGCGAGGCGATCGCCCGAACTGTCTGGCTAATGGTAAGGGGATCATAATCCGCTGTGCGTGCCGCGGGACTATAATTATCCCACATAGCGTTTTTTCCATATTGCTCGATATTGCCCGTTTTCAAGGCAGTCGTATCGCCTAAAATATGAGAAGTGGCAATGGGACGGAACCGGTAGGCAGTGGAAAGTATAGACCCGCTGCCGTTCGTCGTACTTTCATCGCCCATATCCTGGATGTCGGTGTATCGTGTGTCTAAATTGAATATAAGGTTGTCAAGCAGCTTTTGACTGACTTTAAAGGATACATTGGCGCGTTTCAGATAAGAATTGATCTTCATCCCCTGTTCGTTCACATAGTTGGCGGAGAAGAACATTTTTGTTTTATCCGTGCCCCCTGTTATAGTCAGATCATGATTCGAGGATGTGGAATTGTTATATACCAGCCTTTGCTCATCGTCGGTTGCCATATTCCGGTAGCTTTCAATTCCCCCCGTATTACTACCTGTATTCACCCCTAACCCGAATAGCTTTTCAAACGGCGTCTGGTAAGCAGCGGCGTTTGCGGCGGCGTTGGCCCATACGTACCGCAGATAATCATATGGCCCCAGGGCCTGCAGGTATTTAGCCGGAGTATTGAATTTCACATAACCATTATAGCTGATAGTCGTCTTCCCGGCCTGCGCGCCTTTCGTGGTGACAAGGATTACACCATTCGCTCCACGGGCGCCATAGATGGCGGTAGAGGAGGCGTCCTTCAATACGTCGATACTCTTCACCTGGTCCGGAGGTATATCGCTCAAGGTGCCCGGAACCCCGTCGATCAGGATCAGGGGCTGGTTGCTTTGCGATATGGAGCCGCCCCCCCTTACACGAATGGCGACATCGGCATCCGGACGGCCGTCCTGAGAAACGACACTCACACCCGGCAGCTTACCCTGCATCGCCTGCGCCACGTTAGTGACAGGTATGGCGGATATGGTCTTCCCGCTTACAGAAGCTACAGATCCTGTCAGATCTTTTCTGGTCGTTGTTCCATAACCGATTACCACTACCTCATCTAAACTGCTGTTGGCGGATTTGAAAGTGACATCCAGCCGTTGCTGGCCATTTACCTTGATTTCCATGGAAGGATAGCCTACATAGGAAATTAACAGCGTTGCATTCTGGCTGGCAACATCGATGGTAAAGCTTCCATCTTCTTTTGACACCGTGCTGGAATTGGTGCCCCTTTCAGCAATTGTCGCGCCTGCCAAAGGCTCACCCGTAGATTGTCTGACCTTGCCGTTTACACGAAATTTAGACTGGGCAACAACGGCGGCGCTTGATGTAAGGAAAAGAAATAGAAGTGCGGCATAGGCTAACTTAGCAAGCGTAGGCATAAGCATCGTTTTGGTTAGAAGTTATAACGACTAAAGGTATATTCTAACCCCAAGAAAAGCGATGAGTGCCTGCAAAATATCTACGCAATCGTTCCCGGAAACTCCTTGCTATACCCCCGCATAAATAATACACCCGATGCCCACCAAAAACAGCAGGAACATCCCTACGATCAGGGCTGAGACGGATTTGGAGGCGCCCTTGAACTCCTTCCAGATAAATACGCCCCACAGGGCGGCGACCAGCGTGGCCCCCTGCCCTAAACCATAGGATATGGCCGGTCCCGCCTTACCGGCGGCTATCAGGTTCAGCGAATTGCCGATCCCCCAGATCAACCCGCCCAGTACACCCACGAGGTGCACGGGCAGGCTCCCTTTGAAATATTCAGCATAGCCCGTAGGTTGCCCCTCGAAGGGACGCTTCATTAAAACAGTATTGAAGACAAAATTGCTTAAAAAAATACCCAAAGAGAATATGAACACGGCCGTATAAGGCGTCATCTTGCCGGCAGCGGGAGTCACAAAATTCTCAATGTCCATCGACGCGGCGATAAATCGATAAAAGAAAGACATCAGCACCCCCGCCACGATCGCCAGTACTATTCCCTTGGCCGGGACCTTGCCGGTCTTTTTTGACGCCTTGCTATACGCAAGGGCATTCAGTATAATGGCCATCATCACCAGCACCACCCCGGCAAAGAGCACCATGGCATTGCCTTTGGACGCTTCAAGGTAATTGATGATAACCCCCAGCACCAGCGCCAGCCCGATACCCACCGGGAATGCCACCGCCAATCCCGCAATAGCAATGGCCGCGGAAAATAAAATATTCGCGGCATTAAAAATAACACCTCCCAGCAGCGCGCTCCGTATATTGGCGACATCGGCCTGGGACAGGTCGGCCAGGAATCCCCTGCCCTGGCTGCCCATACTACCCAGCGTAAAGGCGCTGATCAGGGAGAACAACAGGATGCCGATGACATAATCCCAGTAAAACAATTCGAAACGCCAGCTCTTGCCAGCCAGCTTTTGTGTATTGCCCCAGGAACCCCAGCAGATCATGGTGATGACACAAAACAACACCGCTGTACTATAACTGTTGACTATAAACATGACTACGGTTTTACGTTTTTAAAATGCGCGGGTTTCATCTTCACCAGTTCTATGAACCTGTTACGGATCCTTGCCGACTGCGCCGAATCCACGAGCAGGTACCGATGCAGGCCGCCCTTTTCAGCCGTAAAGCTGGTACGCCCCTTCACCCCCACCCTGATCCGTCCCGGCGGACTTACGCTAAAATAGGCATTATCCGGCTCCACCGCATACAGCATCGCGGTAGGGTCCCAGCACGGCCGGTCATACGGCATCGGCAGATAGGACTCATACGCTACTTTTAAAGGATGCGCATCTGCCCAGTTCAGATCATGCTCGATGCTCGTGGCCGGATACAGCACGGTAATGCCCACTTCAAACGGGCTTGTAACGATGGGAGTGGGCCACTCGTCAAAAACCTTCTTTGCCGCCAGGCTGTCTTTGATGACATTGTATTCACCGCCCCGTAGCTTGCCGTTGAAGTTGCCAGCCATCATATACAGTTCCTTCACCTTCTTTTTTACCAACTCCCGGCCTGTCAGCGACGAATAGCTGTCGGGTTTTGAATCCAGCAGCCGGGCAATATTGGTAGAAAAGCCGACGGAAATGATACGAACGCTGCCGTCTGCCTGGCCGGATAATAATTTGCGGTACAGCGCCACCGACTCCATGATATGGCTGGTGTCCCCCAAATACTTTCTAAATACATACTGCCCGTTGCGCTGGTAGTCGTACACCGCCTGCGCATAGTCTTTTGCATCCGCCGTGGAGTTGACCCCACCCTGTACCCTGCCCAATGGTATATCGGGATGGCCGTACCAGTTATTCATAATACAAAGCAAGGGGACTGAATACGGATTATCCTTATTGCTGCTGATGCCCAGCAGCCTGATCTTTCCCTGATCCAGGAACTTGTACAACATATCCAACGCCAGCACATCATCGACATCATTCCCCATATCCGTCTCGAAGATCACAGGAATAGGCCGTACACCTGGATGTTGAGCTGTCGCCTTCCCGCCGGGAAACACCATGAGTTGAAGCAGGAGGAAAATGACCATGTATCTCATAATTTCGTTTTAAAGCTGGTTAAAAGATGAGGATATGCCTGTTGCAGCGCCCTTTCTTCCAGGTCGGGATCTGCACGGTAATAAATATAAATGGAAGATGGCCCGGTCGTCTGATGGAACGTAAATCTTCCGTCCTTGCGCATATTCAGCTTGATGGGTATTAGCGAAGAAGACACGACCCCTTCGCCAGACAGCACTTTGTCCCGGAACAGATAGCCGCTGTCTTTTGTACGTACCAGCTGCAGCCCGGCGACATTTTTCCAGATATCCGTCTCCCAAAAATGAAAAGGCCGGGGATAGTCCGCCGTATCCGGAACAAAAGGCTCCGCCATATCCATCGCACGCAGGAAATCCACCCTTTGCTTTTTGGTAAAAGCATAATCGATATACCGTTGCAGTCGGGGGTCCACATTTTTCAAAAAAGATAGGGAAGGCATCCGCCAGTACGTATTGTTTACGTCCTTTGTAAAACCTCCATCGACGCCCGCGCAGGGATAAAGAGCAATAGGCAAGCCTGAACCCATTATGCGGATAAAAGCATACAGGTCCAGCGCGACATTCCATTCACCGCCGGGGATCATATTGGCGCCTTGGTCCTTCCCCAATTTGAAGTCGGGCGCAGCCATACCCGCGCTGATATGTATACGGGCGATCTTTTTGCGCAACAGCTCAGGGTTACGGTTGAATGCCACAGCCAGTACCCGGGCGGACCCGAACGAGATCACTTCGACAGGGACACTGCTTTGCTCCAGCGTATGTAAAAAAAGCTCGATCCCCTGCTGCAATATCCCGCTGTCACGCATGGCGTCTGTTGGGGAGCGCATCCATGTCAACGGACCGATAGCATACGGTATCTGCCTGTCGAAAATATAATTGAGCTGACTGACGGGAACAACGCCTGCTTCCCTCGGTCCCCGCGGGTCTTTCCAAAGCGTAGGATGATCGGCCGTGTCTTTCCGGAAAGCATCGGTTATATCGAGGATAATGGCCTTCAGATCCACCTGAGGTAAAGCATAGCCCATGATCAGGTCGAGGTTGTCACCCGGGTCCTGGTAAGGATGGTATAGGTCCGTTATGACAATGACCGGCTTTTTGGAGACAGTCTGTCCCTGTGCCGGCCAGGCAGCCGCCATAAAATATAATATGATAAAGAGCCTGTTCATTTTGTCAGGTCTATGTTTTTATAAACGTATATATGGTATGTCCATTCGGCAAAGGCCGCCTGCGTCAGCGACACGTCGGGGTCCGCCTTGCTGACGGTGAAATAATGTTCCGCGTTCGTAGCATCGGGAATAGCTCCAAAAGCATCCCTCCCTATACCTGAATTATGGTTCCTGGGAAAACCGCTGATCGACGGACTTATTCGTTGCACCAGCTTCCATGTACCCGTACCATTGATAAGATCATTATACGGCATTTTATTCAGGTCCACCGCCGCGGGGATAAAGCTCGGATACGAGCTGGGAGTGGGCAGTACATGCGATGTCATATATACGGTGGTGCGATTCGCGTCATAGGCAAAATCCGCATTGGACAGGACGATGTTCTGGGTGGAGTAATCCAGTTTGGTCAGCCCGGCGGTGCTTACGGTCTTTACAGCGGAAAGCTGGACATTATCCATATCGCTGAGGTCGGCTTCACGCACTACCACCCTCGTACCATCCGCGTCCCCTATCGTATACGTCAGCAGGACCTTTCCCTTTCCATCCTCCGACATTGCGGAAGGCTGCCCCACACCCCAAGCCTGACCACCGCCGACAGCCAGGTCATTATCACCCGCCCATGTCTTGGGCACCAATGGCGATGGATATTTGATCCAGCTATCCGCATCCATTGTCTGGGCGAATGCAACGCCTATCTCATTGTAATACCTGTCCGAGCGGTTGCCCAGGTAGAACATAGCATAGGCATAGGTAGTGCCGTTTAATTTGAATTGTCCCCTGATCACCGATGGATCGCATACATGACGGTCATCCCAGGAGCCGGCCGCACCAGGCGCCAATACTATTTTGGGAGTGCTCGAAACATCACCCCGCATATAATAAATATGATCGCTGAACACCCCGGCGGGGTCATTTCCGCAAAACCATATATGCCGCTCCGCCCCCTGCATGATCACCGAAGGACAGTAAGCATATTTCTGCTGACCGTCGAATCCAAATACCTTGGAGATCTCCGTGATCACACTGTCCTTGACGGGCGGCGGCTGTGGCGACGAACTGTTCTTTTTACAGGACAATAAAAGAAATACCGCCACGAGAGGCCAGATCAGCATTCGATGTGTCCTATACGGGATCTTTTCACTCATGGCAATCCAAGCTTTTTATGATCATAGGTAGCGGAATACAGGTCATAAGACCACAGCCAGTCATCCCCGGTGACCGCCACGGTGAAATACACGATCAGGTCCCTGCCCGGGATCAGGTAGCCCTTTGTATCCGTGAGCAGTCCCGGGTTATGGTTTCGGGGGAAGCGGGTTTGCGCCTCACCGATCAACCCCATCTCTGTCCAATCATTCTTCTCATCGAACATATCCACATCCCGGGCCTGCC
>DASZWE010000306.1:0-8493 GCA_035546735.1 Puia sp. | reverse complement strand
TTGAACCAAATGTACAAAATTTCAAATTTCATACAATCCTGTACTGTTCTGGTCACTGCTGCCTGGCCCGTCGATATGGCATGATCACACCACAGCTCCCCGCTGCCCTCCCTCCGGGCAGCCCATGACAAACGCAAACCTGACTTTTTTTTGCACCCGGGCGACCCTGCGCCCCCGACAAGGCAATATACCCTAATTGGGGGATTGCGACCCTTTGCGCCGCTACGGATATTTGTTCTATCCATGTAACCTTAAATTTCCCGATCATGCGCACCTGTTCATGGATGGCCATTGCCATCACTACTATAGCGTTCACCTCCTGTCAAAAGAATATGTTGAATACGCCAGCGCTGCCTGCCAGCGCCAACACGCGTAACAACATCGTCGTCCTGGGCCCTCCCACCTTCGTGATCTGGACCAACGCGGGCACCCTTCCCTTCTCCGACGGCGAGCCGGGCGACACTCCCAGCGGCGACGCCTACCCCATGGGCTTTACCATCAATGGGAAAGGCTATGTCGTCGGCAGCGTGCTCTCCGACAGCCACCACTCCTATCAGACAGTCACAAGCATGTTCCAATACGACATCAACACCCTTACCTGGACCGCAGTGGCCCCCACGCCTATGCAGCCGCCCGTGGAAGGAGCCTCCTTTGTCATCGGCGACAACGTTTATATTGTCAATCCGGACACGAAGCTTGTCCAGCGCTATAATCAGCCTGCCAACACCTGGTCGACCGTCGCCCCCATCCCCGTCCAGCCAGAACGATTCAACTGCGTCGCCATCGCCATCAATGGGAAAGGATACGTAGGGCTTGGCGATGGAGAGGACGCCAGCGGAAATAATGTCCGGTTTGGCGACTGGTGGGAATATGATCCCGCCACCAATCACTGGACGCAAAAACGCAATTTTCCCGGCCAGCGCATCTATGCTTCGGCCTTTTCCATCGATGGCAAAGGATATGTCTGCTCAGGGGAGGCAAGGACAATTTTCGGCGGCGACGTTTGGGAAAATGATTGCTGGCAATACGATCCCGTCGGGAATACCTGGACGCAAAAAGCCAATATGCCCGTAGCCGGAGTCCCCGGACTGGGGCTGGACGGATATGTGAATGGAGGTCTGCATTTTGGTTTTGTAGTAGGCAGCGGGACCAAACATTGCCTGGAATACAATCCTGCCAACGACCAGTGGATCCAACTGCCGGACATGCCCGGCGGCAGCCGCTCGCAGTTTGCAGCCTTTATGATCAATCGCAGCCTCTTCATCGGCGGCGGCTTCGACCATATGGATGTACATGCCCTCGTCTGGAGCAGATAACATAACCTTAAAATTCTTGACATGAAAAAATACGTTTCTTCAGCGGCAGCCCTGATCTGCCTTGCCTTCACCGCCTGCCAGAAGAATTTGGTCAACGGTATGGACAGCGAAAGCCGACTACCCCAATGGAGGTAATATCATGGGGTGTCATTTCGTCATCGGCACAAAGGTGTATGTCGTCATCGATAATAAATGCTGGTCATGGGATCAAACCACCAACACCTGGACGGCAAAAGCATCCCTTCCTGCCCACCGCCGGCTAAACGCCTCTGCCTTTGCCATCAAAGGCAAAGGATATGTGGGACTGGGGGTAGACGAAGATGTCGAACCCTTTACATTGATGAAAGACTGGTGGGAATACGATCCCAACGCCGATACCTGGACTCAAAAGAAGAATTTTCCCGGCGCCGCACGGGAATACGCTCCCGCCTTTGCCGTAGGCGACTTTGGATACGTCTGCAGCGGCGAGAAGGCCGCAGACAGGCGAAGTCATTCAAATATACGTTTTCTTTTTATAGCAAAAGCTTATACTAACCCTTCGCCGTTTATTTTAAAGGTAAAAGCATAATCGCCGGGTTGACGATCCGGCAGCATGATCCTCAGTCCTTCTTCCACTCTTTGGAACTCCACCTTTCCATGCCCCAGCAATTGCACATCCGCAATGCTGGCCGCGCCGGAGGGTCCGCGCGTACCCAATGGCCTGATCACCACCTGCCCGCCACTGTCCGGCCATCCCATGATAAAGGCGTATAGGGTCTTGCCCTTGGTAGTAAACCGTATATCCTCATACGACATATCCTTTCGATGGCCTTCATTGAACGCCGCGCCCCCCTTGCTTTTAGCGGCCCCATCTGTCGATGGCCCTTCGCCGAATAGCTTCCACGGCCGGGTGGCATAGATGCCTTCACTGTTCACGGCCATCCAACGGGTAATGCCATCCAGCACGCTGAGCTCATCGCTGTCCAGCATGCCGCTGGCCGGTAGAGGGAAGTTTAACATCAGGTTGCCATTCCGGCTGACGATGTCCACCAGCAGGTCGATCACCGTCTTAGGAGATTTATAATGCCCCACCCGCTCCTTATTGTAATGCCAGTCGCCGATACAGGTATCCGTCTGCCAGGGCAGGGGCCAGATGGACTCCACCACCCCGCGCTCCACGTCGAAGACACAAATACCCGTCCTTTCCGCGCTATCTTCCGGCCGCTTGCTCGTATATACGGCCTGCGTCAGCCCCCCATTCTTTGCCGCACTCTTGTTGTAGAGATGCGCCAGGATGGCAAGACCATGTTCCTCGAAAGGCATATGCCCATCGCAATAGAGCAGGTCGGGCTCATACTTGTCCACCAGGTCCTTGATCCTGTCGAACCAATGCTGCTTCCATACTTCGGGGATCCAGTTCTCCTGCCACTCCAGGTTACTGAACACCTCCTCGCACTTTCCGTAGTACTCGAAATTTTTCGGATCGGCGCCGTCATACGCCACCCCCGCAAAAGGACCGTCCTTGTCGCTGCCCTTGCTGGTGGAAAACCATTTATAGCTGATCCACAGGTGATCGCTGATCCCGAATTTCAGCCCATGCTTCCGCGCCGCCTTGCTCCACATGCCCACGATGTCCTTGTGAGGCCCCATGTTCACAGCATTCCAGCGGTTGAACTTCGAATCCCACAGATCGAAATTGTCATGGTGTACCCCCATGCTCATAAAATATTGGGCGCCGGCCTTCTTATACAGTCCCATCAGATAGTCCGGATCGAACTTCTCCGCCTTCCAGGCGGGTATGGTATCCTTAAACCCAAATTTCGACGGATGACCGTAGGTCTTTACATGATACTCGTATTGATGCCCGCCTTGCATATACATATTCCGGGCATACCAGTCGCCATATTCAACCGCCGACTGCGGCCCCCAATGCGCCAAGATGCCGAATTTCGCATCCCGGAACCAGTCGGGAATCTTATACGACCGTAAGGAAGCCCGCGTCGGCTCGAACGGACCTGGGGCAATAGACGACAGGCCGGAGCTCAAAGGCAACGCACCGCCCAACGGCAGCTCGCCGGACTTTCCCGACGCCAGCGCGCCGGGTCCAAACTGTAATGCGGGGAGGCCCAATGCAAGGCCTTTCAGGAGATCTCTTCTGGAGAATGACATAGCAGGCAATTTCTACAAATTTAGCAACCATCCCATCCGACAGCCTTGTACCAAAAAGACTTTCTTTTATACAAATCCGACTTTTTTGTACCTTGGCGCTATATGGGCAAGCGGTTATTGGGACATACCTTCTCCCTTCTGCACGTGGACCACGTCAGGCTGGATGAGAAATGGAATTATGCGAATGTGGTCAGTCCCTACTTCAGGATCTATTACATCGATGAAGGCGAAGGATTTATCATCAGCGCAAAGGAAAAATGCAGGCTGGAGAAGGGCTATCTATATATCATCCCCAGCTTTACCCTCTGCCATCTCCGCTGCGATCACTACCTGAGTCAGCATTTCCTCCATTTTTTCGAGGAGTCGCCCCAGGGTATTTCCCTTTTCGAGAGATGCCGGAAGGCAATAAAGGTCCCGGTCCGTGATATGGACATCGCCAACTTCAAACGACTGCTGGAGATCAACCCCGGCAGAGGCATCAATAGGAGCGACAACCCGAAAGTGTATGAAAGAAACCTCTACTACAAACATTACCAGGAGCTCAACAGACTGGCCAGCGACGCCACCCTTATAGAGACGCAAGGCATCATCTACCAGCTCATCTCCCGCTTCATCGGCTCCCACGCGTTCAGCTCCGGCGATCCCGACCCCATGCCATCGAAGATCCTGGAGGCCATCAGCCACATACAGCTACACCTCAAGGACGATCTTACGGTGAGCACGCTGGCGGGCAGAGCCAACCTCCATCAGGACTATTTTTCCAGGTTATTCCTCCGGTACACAGGAGAAAGACCGCTGGCTTACATACATCTGAAGAGGATCCAGCGGGCGCAATACCTCATCGCCACTACCCGGCTGTCGTATACGCAGATCGCAGAAGCCACGGGGTTCGACACGCTCCCCTATTTTTCGAAGATCTTTAAAAAGGTCACGAGCCTGACGCCGGGAGAATACCGGAAAAGGAACGAGCTGGTATAAGATGCCGGTTGGTCGTTCTCATCGCTTATCCAAATAACCCACAAAACCTCCTCCCTTTGCCATGCTTATCCGCAGCGCATCGCCGGCGGAGATCTTTCGCCGCCTTGTAAGCAGGTTCTGAGGATGGGCGCCTGCATCCGTTGCATCTTCCCAGCTCACCAGCTCGTACGCCCCCTTGGGAAGGAAATCAAGGTTCAAGGTTATATCCTTTGCTTCCTCGTTGGTCATTGCCCCGATGAACCACCTGCTGCCGCTGCGCCGGGCAACGACGATATACTGGCCCGGGTATCCGGCCAGCACCTTTGTATCATCCCAGACGGTCTTTACCAGGCGGAGGAAGTCCGCGCCGGGCTGTCCTGTTACATGCTCGGGAGCATCGCAATACACGGTGAAAGGACTTTCGTAAATAACGAATTTGGACAGTTCCGCCGCCCGCGTATTTTTCACTTCGGTGGGCACGCCCTGGCGGAAAGCGTCGGGCGTGACATTGATAAAACCACCGGGAGTATAGTCCATCGGACCGGCCAGCATCCGCGTGAAGGGAAGCGTGACATTGTGTTCGGGCGTTATCCTGTTGGAAAACTTGCTGTACTCCTCTCCCATTACGCCCTCCCGGGTGAGTAAATTTGGATAGGTACGGCGGATGCCATCCGGCTTGTAAGCGCCGTGAAGGTCGATAAGGAGATGGTGATCGGCGGCGGCCTTGATGATCCTGCGGTACCAATCCACCATTTGCTGATCGTCCCTGTCCATGAAGTCGATCTTGACTCCGGCGATACCCCACTTTTCGTACAGCGCGAATGCTTTTTCGTAATTATCATTCCTGTTGACATCCGAGCTATACAGCCAGAGCCATAACCTTACACGTTTGCTGGCGGCATAGGCCAGCAGGGCGGGCATATCCAGCTGTGGTGCGGCACGCGTAATATCGGCCCGTGGATCGTTGAAAGGGCCATACCATTGCCAGTCCACCAGCATGTAGGGCCAACCCTGGCTCGCCGCCAGATCGATATATTGCCGGATGGTCGGCATATCCATTTTGACCTCGCCGCTCCACCAGTGATCCCAGGCGCTGATGCCGGGTTTTATCCATGACGGGTCCTTAATGGCGCACGGAGGGTTCAGGTTCTCGATGATCGAGGATTCTATCAGCCGGCCCGGACTATCGGCCAGCATGATTACCCGCCAGGGCGTATACACATCGCCGTTAAACCGCGCCTTTGCACCGTCCACCGTTTCCCCGGGCAATGGGGCAAGCCGCGTGGTCAGCATCACGTGGCCATCCTGGAGTGAATCGCTGCCGATTTAGGACCCCGGGTAATGATCGATGTCCGCTTCCGTGATGGCTGCAAAGACGGACGTATCCACCCGGATGAGCATGGGAAGACCCGCCACCGTCTGCCGGTTGAGATCGCGAAGCCAGACGGGCTTGAACTCCGACTCCTGCGAACTGGCATAACCGCCATATTGCGCCACCCACGCCTTTGCATCGCCGGAGACCGGGAAACCCGTAAGCTCCCGGGTAATGATCCTGTCGCCAATAACGCCGGCGGCAGGCAGCTTGTAACGGAACGCAATGCCGTCATCATAAGCCCGCACTTCCAGCTCCAGACACCGCCGCAGGCCGGTGTCCTCTTTTAACAGGAGCCGCAGAGCATTGTAGTGGTCGTCCACCCGCGCCTTTTTGACACGGACCACGGGATTCCAGGTGTTCCGCACGGTAGTGATTTCTTTCTTCACGATGGAAAGCCCGGCGCCCAATGCCGGCTCTTTCATGAACTCAAACCCCATGCGTCCCCGGGAAACAATCTCTTTCTCCTGATAATTTATGCTGTACACCAGCCCGCCGGGATCGTTGACCAGGTGAAAGACAATACGTCCGCCGGGCGCTGTAAGCGAAACGCCCTCACCGGCAACAGGAACGGACGCCGGCTCCGTGATCACATCTATCTCCGCATATCCGGCATCATTGTTGCCCCGGGCATTATGTAAAGCCCGAAGTTTTATGTACCGGGCGTTCACCGGTGAAAATTTCTTCACCTGCCACAACGGGTTATTGTTGATATTGGAAAATTCCCCCTCGTTGGCCAACTGCCATTGCTGCCCGTCTTTGGATACGAACAGCTGATACGTCGTAATGACCCCTTCGTGCCTGTCCTGGTCAGGCAAATACCGGAATCCCGCAAGGTTTACCATTCTGCCCAGGTCGATCACGACATCGACAGGCATCTTTTTTTCCCCGTGCTGGTGCCAGGCCGTATGCGGATCACCATCTATGATGGCGGCAGCTTTTGGATCGTCCGTCCCCACAATTTTCCAGGACGTATGAGGAATATCGAATTGTTCACGGGCAATTACAGGCTGCGTCGGTACAGGCGCAACATCGAAAACGCCGATGTTCGAGATCACCGGACAGGCTTTGGCATCTGTAACAGTAAACCGCAGCTGCGCCGATCTCACCCGGGGGAATCGCAAAATGCGCCGGTACCCGATGGTGGTCCCCTTCTCAAGCTCCTTCCACCTGCCATCCACCATCGCCTCGACGGAAAACGACTTCACCCGCTGGCCCAAACGTATATATTCCTGCGCCATAAAGCAATTGAAACCCACCGGCCGGTCGAAATCCAGGGTCATCGATGCAGTAGTCACTCCATCGTCCGTCGCCCAATAGGTCTCTTTCTTCCCATCCGTTGCCATCCCCGCGCCAAACGCCTCCGCATGACCCCGCACATTGGAAGCCGTCACACGCGCCTTCTCCGCCAGGTTCACAGCAAATGCCTCTTTTACCGCAGCAGCCAGCTGTACGGCCGCCTTCTCATCGTTGGGATGTATAAGCCCATGCCGGTCGATCGGGAAATTCAGCAGCAAGGTCCCGTTACGGCCAAAAGAGCTGTAATAGATGTCCAGCAGCTGCGGCAGGGTTTTTACTTTGGCATCTTCATATTCGTGATAGAACCATCCCGGGCGGATGGACGTATTCACTTCCGCAGGCACCCAGGCATTGCCGTTCTCAAGACCATAATGCAGCATATTCCACGTGACCTCTCCGGTGGAGTCCAGCAGGCTCCAGTTCGTCTCCCCGACATTGCCCGCTTCCGTTCCCACCCAGCGAAGGTCACCCCTGTCGCCTCCGTCATTCCAGATGACGATCTTCGGCTGGAGCTTTCTGATGAGCTTGTACGTGTTCTTCCAGTCGTAGTAGGTCTTTCTGTCAATGGTGCGGTTTTCATTCGCGCCCCCATAGTAACCCGAGCCTCCATTGGCGCCATCGAACCATATCTCGAATATGTCTCCGTACTGCGTCAGCAGCTCCCGGAGCTGGTTCCGGAAATACGTTATGTACTCAGGCTTTCCATAACCCGCATAGTTCCTGTCCCAGGGCGAAAGATAGATGCCCAGCTTCAGCCCATATTCCTTACAGGCCTCCGCCAGCTCCCGCACGATATCCCCCTTGCCATTTTTCCAGGGACAATTTTTCACGGAGTATTCCGTGTATTTCGACGGCCAGAGGCAAAACCCGGAATGATGCTTGGCCGTCAGGATGATCCCTTTCATGCCGGCCTCTTTGCAAACCCGCGCCCACTGGCGGCAGTCCAGGCTGTCGGGGTTGAAAATTTTCGGGTCATCGCCGCCGGAACCCCATTCCTGGTCGGTAAACGTATTGATGGAAAAATGGAGAAAGGCATAATACTCCATTTGCTGCCAGCGCCACTGGTTCTCCGTTGGAACGGGTCCGCATGGCTGCGGCGGAGCCGGCTGCGCGTTACCGATACCCGCAAAAAAAAAGCAAAAGGCAACCGACCATATAAAAGTCTTTCTGATCATAGCGATGACAGTTAATATATTTTCTGCAACCATTGGTGCATGTTGATCCATGCGAAGTTTAAAATTTTTATTTTAATTCAATAAACTCCGGCTCGTATGGCGGGATCATAAAACTTCCCCGATAATCCTTATCGAAGAGGATGCTCCGGCAGCTGCCGTTGAGCTTTATCTCTTTAGGATCGCTGCTGACATTCAAATAAAGCACATGGTCCTTGTCGATCTGCCG
>DASZWE010000305.1:0-11618 GCA_035546735.1 Puia sp. | reverse complement strand
CGTGGTCGCAAACGATCTTGAAGATACCCAGTGCGGGAATGGCCAGGATCATACCTGGAATGCCCCATATCAGCTCGCCCGCAATAAGGATGACGATGGTAAAGAGAGGATGGATGCTTACCTGTTCGCGCATGACCAGCGGCGTGATAATGTAGAACTGGATGAACTGGATCAGGGCATAGGTTCCCAGTACCCCCAGCACCATAGGCATACCTCCGCCCTGGGACAGGGCCATAATGCTGGTCAGTGTGCTCCCGGTGATATTGCCTAAAAAAGGCACGACTTCCAGCAATCCACAGAGAATGGCAAAGAACAGCGGATTGTGAACGCCTACAAGAGAGAACCCTATCGTATACATCACCCATAGGCATGCGATGACAAAGAAGAGTCCCCACAAATACCGCTGCACGACTTTGGCGCTACGGGAAATGACATCCCGGGTCTCCTCCCTGTATTCGGGCCGAACGAGCTTGAGAATAAATATTTTCACCTGTGCCCGTATGCACAACAGCATGATCATATAGATCAGTATCAGGACCAGATTAATGACCACCGACAGAGCGATGCTCATGACGGAGGTGGCGAGCCTGCTGAACCCGCCCGCATCCGGCGGCAGGGGAATGGGAAGGGCGCTTTCTTTTTCAAGACCTTTGACGCCGACCTTGTCATGCAAATACTGTCGGGCAGTATGGTTGTACCGGGAGATGGTGTCCATAAGTCCCGATATATCCGTCGACATCTGTTTGAAGTAATGGATGATAAAAAGGAGCACGCCTGTGAGCAGCAGTGAAAAAATGATCCCGCAGATAATGGCGGCGGGTATGGGACCTACCCCCTGTTTTTCCATCCATCGGCAGAAAGGCATAAAGACCAATGCCAGCACCCCGGCGATGGCCAGCGGCATAAAAACGGGCTTGCCAAAATACAGAATGATGGTTGTCAAGACAATAGCCAGGTTAGTATACACGATCTTTACCGGGAGCCTATTTGTCATAAGAGGGAACACGCAAAACCCGTACCCGGATAATGGCTCATGCTCCATCTTCCCGTACACGCAGTACGATCTTCCCCCGGACATGCCCTTCCTGGCTCATGCGGCTGGCATCAGCGGCCTTTTCCAACGGAAAGACTTTTTGAATGAATGGCTTCACCTTCCCTTCATCCACCAGCCGGGCAATGGCTTCCAGGTCTTCCGGTCTGGATTTACCCATCATGCCGGTGATACGGACGCCTTTTTTTTCGAATGGCGCCGCGTCTTCTACTTTTAACGTGGTGACCAGTATCCCGCCGGGACGTAACAGCCGGAGCGTATTTTTTTGCGCCTCACCGCCGATGGTGTCGAATACCATGTCGATATGCCCGATCAGGTTCTCATACCCACGCTTGTGATAGTCGATGGCTTCGTCGGCGCCCAGCTCCCTGATAAAGGAAAGGTTCGGTTCCGAAGTAGTGCCGATGACATAGGCGCCCTTACATTTTGCAAACTGCACGGCAAAAGAACCCACACCGCCGGATGCACCAAGGATCAGGACCCGCTGCCCCTGCCGTAGCTTTCCATGCGTAAAAAGACCCTGCCAGGCCGTGAGCCCTGCCAGCGGTATGGCGGCTGCGGTGACATGATCTATCGTAGCAGGTTTGTGTCCCAGCTCGTCATCTTTTGCAACGACGTATTCTGCATAGGAGCCATTTCCTTTTGTATCGGGTCTTGAATATACTTCGTCGCCTTTTTTGAAATTTTTAACGGCGGGCCCCGTCTCCTCCACCACGCCGGATACATCCCAGCCGGGAATAAAAGGCAGACTGTGTTTCATATAGCCTTCCCTTGCCTTCCAGTCCAGGGGATTGACACCGCTGGCGTATACTTTTATCAATACATCGTGGGAACTTACCTGTGGACGTGCGACCTCTTCTACCTTCAACACTTCCGGGCCGCCATATGAGTGGATTTGTATGGCTTTCATGACATGAGGTTTTATAAGGATCAAGCTGCAATTCCTATACCGCTGTCTTCGGTCCATCTTCGTCACTATGACGCCAGCCTGGACCGCTGTAAATATCGGGTATCGGGACTATATATAAACAAACAGCTCCCGCCACGAATACTATCGATAATGGCGCTGTCCAGCTCTTCGGGGATGGCGGGACAACCTTCGCTGCGACCGAGATAACCCCACTGCCTAATATGCTCTTCGCTGACATAGTCCGCCGGATGCATGATGATCCTCCGGGAAGAGGCATTGTCATTCCAGCCTTTTTCTATTCCTTCCAGCCGTAACGAATATCCATGCTGGCCGATAAAGGGATCACCGGTGACATAGAACCCAAGGCTGCTCATATAGCTGTTCCTGCGATTGGAAAACCGGGTGGCCAGCAACTTCCCGGAATTACGACCATGCGCTACCAGGGTGTTGAACAGCAGGGAACCGTCGTACGTATCCAGCACAAACAATCTTTTTTCTGAAGAAGGCCTGGAAAAATCAATGATCGACAGCACTCCCGGATTATGGACCTCTCCTGATATGACCATATTGAGGAAGCCGGTAATGGCCTTGTGATAGGCTTCGGCGTTCAGCCCCAGGCTGTCCAGCTGCAGACTGCTGTAAAGAAGGTTCAGCCGGGAGGAGTCGGCATACGAGAAGGCAGCATGTTCGGCCCTGACGGTAGTATGAACTGTAGTAGGAGAAAGTGTGTGAGAAGAAATAAAGCCAGGAAAAAATATAGTGGCCAAAGACAGGCACAACACATTCGACAACCTCACGATCCTGCGCGACAAGTTTTTCACCATTGGATAATATTTCGGAAGGCAAATTTACCCATATAATAAAAGGGCCCGCCACCTGTCTATGGCCTTATAAAAATTTTAACATTCTACTGTCCCTACACTTACTTTCCGTGTCTGGCTCTTGTGCGGGCGGCTTTCCTGGCGGCTTCGGAACGCTCCCGGGGGCCTTTGGTGGCAGAAGCCTGTTTGGCGGCCCTGCTTCTGTCAGCGGAGCTTCGTTTCGCGGCTGCCGACTCCGTCTGTTTCGACAATGCTTTCCGGGATACGGGCGCCGAGCTTTCTTTTTTTAAGGCCTTCTCTCTTGCCTGGCTGCGAGTCTTGTCGATGGGTTCATGCCTGCGGCCCTTCTCCGACTCCCGCCGGGCATTCTCACGGGTCTTTTCAGAGACAGTCCCTTTTTTTGGCTGCTTCACATCAACACCTGCGCGCCGCGCCTCGGACAATCCGATGGCAATGGCCTGCTTGGTATTCCGTACGCCATGCTTGCCGCTGCGGACCTTGTCAATCTCGGACTTGACAAATTCTCCAGCCTGCGTGCTGGCTGACTTACCTTCCTGCTTATCTTTTTTGGCTCGTTCGATGGTTGCTTTGTCTGGCATAAAATAATGTTTACGACTAGATAAGCAATTGCTGTGCCCGTGGAGCTTATGCCTTCTTTGCCTTGCCCAGCCCCACCTTGTAATCATCCGGCGTGCCCGTGATCTTGAGGTTCATAAAGCGTACCCGCTTGTTCATATCCCGGTACTCGATGGCGTCCACCTGGTCCGGGTCCACCTCTTCTTTTTTCTTGCCGAACAACATCCTGAACCCGACCTGGGTCACCAGCTTCAACGGGATACGTACATAATATTCCATATGGGTGTCGAGAGACTGCTTTCCCGAGATAGCCATAAAGCCAAGGGAAGAGTTGATATTCATGGAAGGAATATTAAGCGCACCATCTTTAAAGCTCAGCTTGTCCCGTAGCGTGTCGAAGCGCACCATGTTCAGGTTCTTGTCCGAAAAATAGGAGGACATCGCCTTGATGGGAGTGAAATTGACCAGCATGCCGTCATAAATGGCTATATCCATATCGGCCTGGCAATGATCCATCAGCGGGGTCAGGTCCGGATGCACCTGTATATAGCTCTTGATCTCTCCGCTGAGCCGGCCTTTTATATTCTTATTGATGACATAATCCTGTCCCAGGTAATCGAGCTTCAACATCATCTTTTCGATATTCACGTCGTTGACATGTATCCGGCTGCGCAGATATATCCTGTCCGGATTGCTCCCGTTGAAATGAGCGCGAGCAGACAGCTTCCCTTCGGCAATATCCATGGCCAGCGTATCCAGGTACAGCTGCTGATTGGTCTGCATCCGGATATTGGTATGGAAATTCTTCATCCACAGCCGCTTATATTTGATCTTGCCGATATCGACCACCGCATTGAAATTTATAAAGGGTATCTGGAAGATATTGAAAGAGCTGTCATGAGCGGATGCCTTCACCACCGTAGCATTGGCGGGTATCTCGGACATGTCGGGAGCCGGCTCCTCTTGTGTCAGCCGATAGCTGCCCAGCTGATCCGCGTCCAGCAGCCGGGAAGAGAACTGCAGGTAATTCTCTTTTTTCATCCGGTTGGTATCCTTACCCGTATACAGCCGCATGCTGATATTGAAATCGCTGTTGCCTATCTTCCCTCTCAGCGTGTCCAGCTTTATAAAATTGTCGATGCCCACCTTCACATTGCCACTGATGCTGTCCAGCCGGAAGGCGTGCTTTGTAAGCTCGCCGGAAATATTGGCCACCTTGATGTTGGCAAATCTGAATATCGAATCATACTTCAAGTCGATCTTCGAACGAAGCCAGATATTGGAGCCGACCTCGTCCTGGTAATCCTTTGGAATAAGCTGCCGGCTCTTGCGACCCAGGAGATCCCGCATGGCCAGGCGCTGTGATTTGAGATCGAATGCTATCTGTGTCCGCCCCCGCATCACTTTATTGAACCAGAGCGCATAGTTGTTCACCCTGCCGCTGAAACGAATGTCGCTGCTGTCGATCCTGCCGGCAAAATTCCTGAGCCGCAGCGTGGTGTCCCCGATGGACAGCTCCGCTCCAAAATCATGAAAGGCGTGGGGATAACGCTTAAAGGAAGCAGACAGGTTCTGAATGATGAATTTTCCTTTCGGCAGGGGCTTGGGATGTTGCAGCTCGTTGACGGAAGTCTCCAGCAACAATCCCACGTTAAAGCCATATATCTCTTCTCTTGCCTTCCTGTTCCGGGCGGTATCGGCATTCAGCAGCTCGCGCAAAATGATCTTATCGCTGTGTGCATTGAAGGTGACCTGCACCGGTTTCTCCTGGTGATGGAACAAGGCGGGAAGGTCGCTGATCGAGGCGTCCATCCGAAAGTCCGAATGGCCGATCTTACAGATCAGCGAATCCATTTTTACGAGACCGCCCTTCATGGCCGCATGCATATTCAGATTCTCGATATTAAAAGGATAGTTAGGGATACGAAAGGTAAGATTCCGTACGGTAAGCTCACTTTGTATGCCCTGTGTCAGCTTGTCCATGTTCTGCTCCGGCAGCGTGAGATCAACCAGCTCTTTAAAATCCATTTTCAGACTGATATGACCCGTGATACGCTGCAAATCCTTGATGCCAAGAAAATCTCCGATAAAGCCCAGCTCCAGCTCCGAATTCACCCGCATGGATACCTTCGGGTCCGTGAAATCACGCAAAACAAAATCGCCTTTGAAAATACCCTCCCCCGGCCTTGCCGACATATTCAGCATACGCAGCTCGGAGGTCTTCAGACAGTGGCCGGCCCCATTCGTATAAAATCCCTTAAAAGCCAGAGAATCCAGCTTCTTATTGGCTTTTGTATTGTGCAGCCAGGCATTGCTACAGGAGAAAGAGACTTCAATAAGCGGTTGTCCCCCTCCTTTTAATTTGCCTTTTACCTTGCCATCGAATGCCAGGTGACCGTCATATTTAAAATGTTTCAGCTCTTTCGCCACCTCCGGTGGAGCAAAGGAGAACAATTGGGAAAAGTCCGGCTTATCCCCCGTGACATGAATATCCACCGCGAGATCATGCAAAAGATCCGCTGTGCCCGTGACATCGAAAACAGCGTCTTCGAGCTTTAGCTTGCCTTCCGAGAGCTTTAGCACCTGGGAAGGTTTATCATAGGCCAGCTTTATATCCGTCTCCAGGTGTTTGTGCCGGAACAGCGTCGTATCGCCCGGATGGGTATAATCGACCTCCATCCCTCCCTGCAGATCCGCTATCAGGCGGGCGCTGTCATTCTCCACGGACGAATGTATCTTATCGATGTGCGAGACGATGTGCTGTCCGCTGTGCTTATCCAGGTACGAGATGGTCATGTTCTTCAGGACTATCTTCTTTATTGCCAAATCCAGCGGGGAGGAGCCGGAAGACGCGACATGCGTGGTATCCGGGGTCATTTTGCTGGCCTCAACGATATTCAATTCACCCGTGCTGTCCTGTACGAGGTCCAGGTGTCCATTTCTCAATGCAATGACCTTTACATGATATTGCTGTTTCAGGATATCCGACAGGCTGAAACCCGTAAACATCCGCTCGGCCTCATAGATGGGCTTATCGGAACCTGCCTTTGTAGGATAGAATTTGACGTCATTCAACCCGATGGAGATATAAGGAAAGTTCTGGAAGACGGAGATCTCGCTTCCACCTACCGCCAGCCTGCCGGGAAGCTGCTTGTTCAGCTCGCCCACGGCCATGGTGACCAGACGCTGCTGCTGATTGTAAAGGATGCCTACGGCCGCCACCACCAGCACGATAAGTATGAGAATGGGAATCAGAACGGCTCGGAGAAGTATCTTGCGGATCCTACGTTTCATCGGTGTGTTTGTCATGGAATAGTTCGCCTGCTGAACCGCTGAAGGCGGTTCGTCCGCAGGACAGACTTTAACGTTTTGCGGGAAAAGTGCTATATTTCAGTTTGTACTTTTCCCGCACATTATTTAACGGCCAGAGGCCCTGTATAGTATGTCTCCGTCCTGGGGGATTTGGGTTAATTCTGGTCCGGATCATAGTCGAAATCAGGAATTTCTTTTATCAGCTGTTCCAGGCGCTGCAGCGAACGTTGCCAGGCAGCCTTTAGAGCGCTCTTTTTTGTCAGGCTGAATAGAAAAGGACCTAAAATGGTCTTTTTTATGTATATGTCGATCGTCAGCCTGGTCTTCTCAGACCCCTGTTTTTCAAGGGTAAAATAAGTGGCATTCTGTTTACCTTCGTCCGTTTCGCTGAACTCGAGCCAGTCGGCGCCATAAGAATAGCTGCTGGTATACACCACCTCCTGACCATCCTCCAGCACTACCCGGCTCCGGGTTCCCACACGGGGAAGGAAATGGTGCATTTCGTCCACGGACTTTACCCCTTCCTGCCACCGGGGCCGGAAGCTGTGATCTCCCACGGCATGGAACAAGGTGATCATGTCCGCGCCATATTCTCCCGTAAAGGACAGCACTTTTACTTTATTGGAAAGCTCCAGTTGTGGGGCGGGATCGAGCTTTATCTCGTTCCTCAGCTCACTGAGCTGCGTATAGTGGAAGGGTATCTCGCCCGTCTCCGTTTGCTTGATGCTGCTGTCCCATTTCATCCATTGGGTAAGATCAGCAGGCGGCTGGTCCGGTGTCAGGCTTTTGGTAACCAGCCAGTATTCATGAAGCGTGATGTCATTTTTCAACAACTGATGCGCGACGATGATATCCTTCCCGATGAGCTTGGAGAAGTTCTTTACATTGTACCCCGTGAACTCGCCATAATGCGTGATCACCTTCAAGGTCAGATCTATCGAAGAAACGCATGCCTTGCATTGGCAGAAACGGGTATGCGCGTACGCAATAAGCTGTTTGTGGAACTCGCAGAACATCCGCTCCACCTGTTTGTACAGCACGGCCAGATCAGGCACCTCTCCGAACTTGTAAAACAGTATCGCATCGCCCTCGATCTCCGAGATCTCGAGCCCGATATGATTGGTATTGATCAGCGTCTCCAGCAACTCCTGGATGATCAGCCGGCTGTGCTCGATATCCGTCTGATGGACAAACTTTGTAAAGCCACTTATATCGGGAATAAAAAGCAGCCCCCGGTTGCTCATTTTTATTTTAAAGTTAGTACTTTAACCCTTATGAAAGTGGTCATTGCGCCGGATAAGTTTAAGGGAAGCCTTACCAGTTTTGAAGCCTGTGGCGCTATTTCGTCGGGTATAAGGACCATCGACCCCGCTGCCGCAACCTTCGAATTCCCCATGGCCGACGGTGGAGATGGATTTGCCGCCGTGATGAAGCATTATCTCCATACGGAAACCGTCACTTGTACCACGGAAGACCCTCTCGGCAGAGCCCTCGCCGCCACCTTTGAACTAAAGGGCGCCACCGCCATCATTGAAATGGCTTCCGCCAGCGGCCTGGTCCTGCTAAGGCAAAAGGAAAGAGACCCCTTGAAAACATCCACCTGCGGCACAGGCCGCATGATACAGGCCGCGATCGATGCCGGCGCCAGAGAGATCATCCTTGGCCTGGGTGGCAGCGCCACCAACGATGCAGGTATGGGCATCCTGGCGGCATTGGGTTTTCAATTCCCTGACAAGGATGGCAAGTCTCTGAAACCCTGTGGGGAGAACCTCTTGTATATCCACTCCATCCTTCCTCCAAAACGATTGCCCGCAATAAAATTCACCATCGCCTGTGACGTGCAGAATGTTCTATATGGGAAGGAAGGCGCCGCGTACGTATATGCTCCGCAGAAAGGAGCTACGCCGGAGGCGGTACTGTCATTGGACCAGGGACTAAAACATTTTGCAGGACGGCTGAAAAAGGATGTGGCGGACATCCCCGGCGCCGGCGCCGCGGGCGGCATAGCCGCGGGACTCATGGGCTTCTTCGATGTGCGCCTGGAAAAAGGAGTCCGGCTCGTAATGGACAGCTCGGGCGTCCTCGATAAAATGCCCCATGCCGACCTCGTCATCACCGGCGAAGGAAAGATCGATCGACAGACGGAATACGGCAAAGTAGTCAGCGAAATAGCCCTTGGCGCCGCACGGCATCACGTCCCCGCCATTGCATTTTGCGGCATCAGCGAAGTGGACGACCCCCGCCCGCTACACCTGGATGCCATCCGCCCCATTACCCCGCAGGGCATGCCCCCGGAAGAGTCTATGGCGCGGGCCATGGATCTGCTACAGGCCGCAGTAGTCGCCTATTTCAAATAATCGTATTTTTGCGGGCTATGTTACTCTCGATCACTACGACCCGCCGGCCCGCATCCGACCTAAGCTATTTGTTACACAAACATCCCGATAAGGTCCAGCAGGTGGAGATCTCGACAGGTATTGTCCATGTCTTTTATCCCGAAGTATCAGAAGAAAGATGTACGATCAGCCTTCTGCTGGACATCGACCCCGTCGGCCTTGTCAGACGCAGCGGCCCTGCCGGAAATGAATTTGCCCTGGAGCAGTATGTCAACGACAGACCCTATGTAGCCAGCTCCTTTATGAGTGCAGCCCTTGTCAAAGCATTCTCCACAGCCATGAACGGACGCTGTAAGGACAAGCCGGAACTGGTGGACGAGCCGATGCCCCTGGAGGTGGAGATAGCGGTTCTGCCCGTACGGGGTGGGGACGAGCTGTTGCGCGAGCTCTTCGAGCCCCTCGGCTATACCATCGATGCCAAAAGACATCCTCTCGACCCCCACTTTCCTGAATGGGGTGACAGCAGATACTATACTGTCCGGCTCGCGAATACGACGACCGTACGGCAACTGCTTTCGCATCTGTATATACTCATCCCCGTATGCGACAACGATAAACATTATTGGGTCGGTCAGCAGGAGATCGACAAGCTGCTGGAAAAAGGAAAGGACTGGCTTTCCACACACCCTGCCCGGGAACTGATCACGCTCCGTTATCTGAAACATCAGAAAAGCCTGACCAGCCAGGCGCTGGATATCTTGTTACAGGACGAGGGCGAGGATGAAGAGCCTGAAGAAACGTCCACAGGGAACGAAGGACCCGAGGTAGACCAGCCGGCCTTCGACCCCGCCGAAGAAAAAAAGATGCGCGCGCACGATCTCCGTCTGCTGACAGTCCGGGACGAACTGTTAAAAACAGGCGCTCACACGGTAGTCGATCTCGGCTGTGGCGAAGGGCGGCTGATAAAACTCCTGTTCCAGGATAAACAATTCGAAAAGATCCTGGGCATGGACGTGAGCTTCCGCAGCCTGGGGATAGCAAAAGATAAATTGAAGCTGGAGCGCCTGTCCCCCCATCAGCAAAACAGGATACAGCTTATCCAGGGCTCCCTGACCTATCGCGATCAACGGATAGAAGGCTTCGAAGCCGCCGCGCTGGTAGAGGTGATCGAGCACCTCGACGAGCCGAGACTGGCAGCGCTTGAAAAAGTCGTTTTTAAATATGCGCACCCGGGCGCCGTCATCATCACCACGCCCAATGCGGAATACAACAAGCTGTTCGAAGACCATGAAGAAGGCAAAATGCGGCACAGCGATCACCGCTTCGAATGGACACGCAGCGAATTCGAGACCTGGGGACGACGCATCGCCGAAGAGCACAATTATGACGTCAGCTTCAAACCCCTTGGTGAAGAGGCTCCTGAAGCAGGCGCGCTGAGCCAGATGGCCATTTTTATCACCAGAAAAGATCCACCCCATGCCAACCACCGATAAACAGATAAATATACCCGAACTTTCCCTCGTAGTCCTGATAGGAGCCAGCAGCTCCGGGAAATCCACGTTCGCTAAAAAACATTTCAAGGCCACCGAGATAGTGTCCTCCGACGCCTGCCGCGCCATGGTCAGCGACGATGAAAATAATCTCCCGTTATCCGCCGATGCATTTGACCTGGCCCGTTTCATCGTCTCCAAACGCCTGAAGAACGGCCTGCTCACGGTAGTAGATGCTACCAATGTCCAGGAGAGCGCCCGCAAGGACTGGATAAAGCTGGCCCGTCAGCATCATGTGCTGCCCGTAACCATCGTCATCAATATGCCCGAGAAGATATGCGCCCAGCGTCACGCCGCGCGTACGGACCGGAATTTCGGCAATCACGTCATCCCCATGCAGATCAGCCAGCTGAAACGCAGTCTCAGAAGACTCAAGCTGGAAGGATTCCGGCATATTTACGAGCTGCGGACGCCGGAGGAGGTAGAGGGAGTAACAGGCATCACCCGCGTGCCGTTGTACAATAATAAGAAGCAGGAGAAAGGGCCATTTGATATCATCGGCGATATTCACGGCTGCCATGACGAGCTGACGACATTGCTGCGCGAACTGGGCTATGAGGACAGCAGTGGCCTGTGGCGGCATCCCGAAGGCCGTAAGCCCGTATTTGTAGGCGACCTCGTCGATAGAGGGCCCGATACACCGGGCGTGCTGAAGACCGTCATGTCCCTGGTAGCATCCGGCCTGGGCTGGTGCGTACCCGGCAACCACGACATGAAGCTGCTGAAATGGCTGAATGGAAAGAATGTACAGCCCACCCATGGCCTGCAGGAGTCGATAGACCAATTGCAAAAGGAGACACCCGAATTCCGCGAGTCGGTGAAGAAATTCCTGGACGGTCTGATCAGCCATTACGTATTTGATGAAGGCCAGCTGGTGGTAGCCCATGCAGGCTTGCGGGAAGAAATGCAGGGTAGGGGCTCCGGCGCCGTACGGGATTTTTGCCTGTATGGAGAGACCACGGGCGAGACGGATGAGTTTGGATTGCCCATACGTTATAACTGGGCGGCAGAGTACAAAGGCCTGTCGATGGTAGTATACGGGCATACCCCCGTCCCGGAAGC
>DASZWE010000304.1:0-4047 GCA_035546735.1 Puia sp. | reverse complement strand
GTCTCGCCGTCTGCCTGCTTATCATGCTATACATCTTCGACGAGCTCAGCTACGACAAGCATCAAAAGGATGGGGACAGGATATACAGACTGGCTTATACCACCAGCACAGGTGAACAGTGGTCGGCCCAGCCGGCGCCGGTAGCTTTTACGCTAAAGGGGGAGATGCCCGAGGTCGAACAGGTCACCCGCCTGCTGAAGGTGCCGGACCTCGATAAGATCCTGCTCCAGCATGAGCAGGGCCCCAACATAAAAAGGTTCTTTGAGACCAACGGCTATTATGTCGACAGCACCTTCTTTCAGCTTTTCACCTACGACTTTACCTACGGGAATGCTGCATCCGCGCTGAGCAGGCCCAATAGCATCGTCCTTTCGGAGTCCGTCGCCGTCAAAATGTTCGGGAACGAAAATCCCATCGGCAAATCGATAAAGCTTCAGCTGCCCTACGGCAGCGGCGTCTACACCGTCGAAGCCGTGTTTAAGGAAAATCACAAATCGCATATCCCCGCCCATTTCTTTATGTCCATGCGGAACTCCGACATTGGCAGCTGGGTGAACACCCAGCAAAGCTGGGCCACCAACAATATCTTCCACACGTATGTCAAGCTAAGACCCGGCACAGACCCCAGGATCTTCGAAAAAAGGATGATCGCCTTTATGGACAGACATGAAGGGCCTGAGCTAAAAGCCGCCGGTTATTTGAAAGTCCCTTTTATGCAACGCATGTCAGATATCTATCTTCATTCCTCCATCGGTAATGAAATAGCGCCCAACGGCAATATCCGGTATCTCTATATCATGGGTTCCATAGCCGCTTTTATCCTCATCATCGCCTGTATCAACTTCATGACCCTCTCCACCGCGCGGTCCGAAACAAGGGCCCGTGAGGTCGGCGTCCGCAAGGTCATTGGCGCGGAAAGAGCGTCCTTGATAGGCCAGTTCCTCGGTGAATCCTTCCTGCTGTGCCTGATCGCCCTGGCAATAGCTTTCGTGCTGACACAGCTGTTATTACCGCTGTTCAATGAGCTCACGCAAAAAGAGCTGCAATTGTACAGCAATCCCGGACTGGTTTTCTGGATCGCGGGTCTGGCTATTGTCACCGGATTGTTCGCCGGCCTTTATCCGGCCTTTTATCTTTCCTCCTTCCAGCCCGCCAAGGTGCTGAAAGGAAAGATTCTCAATAGCTGGTCCGCTACCGTCCTCCGGAAAGGATTGGTCGTGTTTCAATTTACGATCTCCGTCATGCTGATCCTGGGCGCCATCGTCATCGGCCGCCAGCTCAGCTATATGAAACACCAGGACCTGGGATTTAAAAAAGACCAGCAGCTTATACTCCCCATCACCAGCGGCGAAGTAGCCGGTAATTATACCGCATTGCGGAACGAGCTGCTGAAAATACCAGGGATCGCTTCCGTGACCAGCGGCTCCACGTATCCCGGTATCCGGAACATCAATGATATACCTTGCTACAGCGAAGGCAGGACGGCTGCCCAGTTCACCGATGTATCGATGATCGCCATCAAGGATGATTATTTTCAGACACTAGGACTAAAGCTGCTGTATGGTCGTGAGTTTACCCGGGACAGTCAGGCGGATTCGAATAACATCATCCTGAACGAGACAGCCATACGCGATATGGGCTATAACCCGGCAACAGCCGTCGGTAAAAGGGTCAACTGGGACTGGCATGGTGAAAAACATTACTTGACCATCTCGGGGGTGGTCCGAAATTTTAATTATGAAAGCCTCCAGACCTCCATCAAGCCACTTGGATTCACGGTCAATGGATTCTTTGCCAACAGCTCCAATTATACCATCGTTCGCCTGCAGACAGGCGACTATGCACAGGCGCTAAAGGCCATTGAACAAACATGGAACAAGGTCAATCCTTCCGCGCCATTCGAATATTCTTTTCTCGACCAGGACTTCCAACGGAATTATGAAAAGGAAGAACGCACTTCCCATATCGTGATCGACAGCACCGTCATCGCAATCCTCATCGCCTGTCTTGGACTGTTCGGACTGGCAGCCTTTGCAGCCGAGCGGCGTACAAAGGAGATAGGCATCCGGAAAGTGCTGGGCGCTTCCGTCATGAACGTCACCATGCTGTTGTCCGGTGAATTCATCCGCCTGGCCGGACTGGCCATCCTCATTGCCTCGCCACTGGCCTGGTATGGTATGCATCTGTGGCTAAGGAATTTTGCCTATCCCGTCGGCATCAGTTGGTGGATGTTTGCGGCAGCGGGCGGACTGGCCATCGCCATTGCCCTGATCACAGTAAGCTTTCAGTCGATAAAGACAGCAGTATCGAATCCGGCAAAGAGCCTGCGCACAGAATAGCTATCTTTATCCCTATGAAAAACAAACTGATCACCTTATTCATAGGACTTCTATCCCTGCACGCCTCGCACGCCCAGCGCGGCCCCGCAGGTCATACGGGTCAGGCCGCCCAACCCGGCCACCCCACAGGCAACGCGCTACAGGACAGCCTGGGAAGTATCGCTCCACGGGCAGTCTGCCGACCTCACGCTCCGGACATTGCTCCGGTACACCGTCTCCAACAGCGATAACAGCGGATGCGATATCCTCTTCAAGCTGGCAGGAGGCACACAGGTAGTCAACGATTTTATTCACAGCACGCTGCCGGATGGGACACCGTTGATCATCTCCGTTTTTGTAAAAGACGCGGCAGCCGATGACGCAACAAGAGAAAGGGTTATTGCCAGGATCGCAGCCACAGCCTACAAATGAACTCCCGCACCTGGCCGCCGATCTCCCGCGCTCAGCCGCTGAATACAATTGCTCAGGCCCCGGAACACATGATACGTTCCCTTCCAGATATGGGCTTTTAAAGCCGTCCTGCGCTGCGGCTCATTGTCCAGCCCTTCCTCGTACCAGTCCCCATGCTCATGATCGATGAGATAGGTCTGTACATATTGCCAAAGCTTGACCCACCGCTCCTTATAATGCATCTGATCATGGGGATACAGCTCCGAAAAGATCAGCAGAGTATTGAGGCCCTCCGCCTGTGCCCACCAGTTCTTGCTCTTGTTGATAATGGTGCAGCCCGGCTTGTCCTTAAAGTAATAGCCTTCGTCATAAAATCCGCCCAGCACACCATCCCACCCATTGGCCAGCGCATGATCCACCATCTTTTTGCCCATGGCCATCGTTGCCTTGTCGTCCTTCAACCCCAGCGCCTCCGACGCCTCCTGCATCAGGTAAGCGGTCTCCACATCATGCCCGAAAGAAACATGATCCAGGTATCTGTGCTGAAGGATCGATTGCTCCGAAGAGTCCCGGAAAGATACAGGTCGCCAGTCCGGAGTAAAGAACAATTGTAAATAACCCCTGGAAGTGACGATCCTGTCTCTTATCAGCTCCAGCATTTCCTGCAGTCGCCGGCGCACCAGCGGGTCGGGCCATACATGGTACAGCTCCGTAAATGCCTCCAGCAGATGGATGGAGCTGTTCTGATCTTTGTATCCAACATCTGAACGGCTGTCCGTTCCCGTAGCACGGACCACCGGTGTACCATCTCTCTCCAGGTGCTGAAAATAGCCCAGGTATGTAGGATCATGACTGTGTTGCTCCAGCCATAGAAATGTAGTCTTTGCCAGGTTCAGCGCCGCGGTATCCCCCGATACAGCATAGTACGTGGACAACGCATAAATAGCGAACGCATTTCCATAGGCTTCTTTTATCTTGCTCTTCACAGCTCCCGCCCGTGTCACCAGTGAATAAAAGCCCCCATATTGCGCATCCCACATCTTATCCCGCAGAAAATAAAAACCATGCCGCGCCATCGCAATATAAGAGCTGTCGTGATAGAATTGCGCCGCCTTTGACGTCGACCAGATATGCCGGGACTGGGTGACGATCATCTTATCCTGTGGACCCACAGGTTTAAAGTCATAGCTGAACGTACTAAGGTAACCCCCATACAACGTGTCGATGTCGGCAGGATAATATTTATCGATCAATCCCTCTTTGGCCGCATGACGCATCTGGACAAGGGTACTGTCAGGCATGGAAGTTCCGGAGGCCG
>DASZWE010000303.1:0-3681 GCA_035546735.1 Puia sp. | reverse complement strand
GGCGGGATAGTCGGTCCAGGTGTCGATGCGTATGTAGTCGAGTCCTTTTTCCCTGGCTTTTTGAAGAGCCCATTCGCGGACCTTCCCGAAGATGCGTTGTCCTTTGAATTGGGGATGGGTGATGACCCTGTGCAGGAAGAGGGCCCGTCCTTTGTCCCATTCGCCCCAGGTGGCGGGATCGCTGTAGGAGACGCTGAATATAGCGAGGACGTGGTGGTACTGTACTACCTTGTATTGCAGGAACTGTTCCACTTCGGCGGTGAGGGCGTTCTTTTCATAGCTTTTCCAGGCGGGATATCCATGTTGCTGTTGATAAAGGATGGCCTGGTCGAAGAGCCAGTAGACGAGCGGGAGGTCTTCGGGTGTGGTGTTTATGATGTGGATGGGTGGGTGTTCCATAATGCGGTGTTTTGCGGGTCTTTTACAGATCCAGGCTCATGATCTTTTCTGTTCTTGCCAGGACGGTCATATGCGGTGGGGCGGGGTTGTCCTTAAAGCCGAGCTTGTAATATAATTTGTGAGCGGCCTGCATGCGAAGGGTGGTCTGCAGCCAGAGGCGGCCGGCTTCATTCTCTTTACATCGTGTGATGCATCTTTCGATGAGGCGGGTGGCGAGGCCGAGGTTGCGGTAGTCATTCTTTATGTAGAGCTTCGCAAATTCGAATTCATTTTCATTTAATCTTTTTAGGACTACGCAGCCGGCGATGTCATGGGCCGGTCCATAAACACGGGCGAAGAAGATGAAGCCACCGGTGTCGAGGTACGCCTTATCTGGGTGCTTCAAAACAAACTCATCTTCTTTCTCCAGCTGGCCGTTCAATACTTCCAGGAGCCAGGGCCGCACGAGCTGTTGAAAAGCCGGCTTTAACTGCGGCGTATAATCGATGACAGCTATCTTTTTAACCTTATCCGGCTCGTTCACTCTTTGATAGATGGGGGATCCTTCGATGGCTCTGTCTATGCGGTTGAGGATATTGACGATGTCGGGGTGACCGGCTGTGAACACATCGCTCAGTGCCCGGGAGATGGAGGTCCAGAGGGGTCTTAGCTTTTTTAGCAGGTTCTTTCCTTTTGGGGACAGGCAGACGAGCTTGGAGCGTTTGTCGTTGGGGTTGGGTTTTATCGTGACGAGTCCTTCGTCTTCCATCTCGCGGAGGATGTTCTTCACGGTGATATGGGTGAAGGCGATGTGGGCGGCGATGTCGAGGATAGTGAGGGGAGCTTCGGCGCTGGCCAATGCATAATAGACGGAAAACCAGGTGGATTTGAAGGGGAGGTCCTTGTCCTTATAGATCCTGTTGCCGTCGATGTACAGCTTGTCGCTGATGCGTTTGAACCGGGACCCGCCTGCCAGATGGCCTAACGGGGTTAATATATCTGTCATATTTTTTAGGAAAGTTGTTTTATAAAAATATAAAAGTACTTTTATATTGTAAAATTTTTCTTTGGCCGGTCCCGGGGGACGAACAATCATTTGTATTTATATGTTAACGCAACCGATGAAGGATATAAAGAAACTACAGCCCGGGAAATACAGGATAGCCACCATCGTCGCTTATTTTATCGTGCCTATTTCAGGTTTTGGTACGGATATTTATCTTCCCTCGATGCCTGCCATGGCGGAGGAACTGGGTCTGCCGAAAGCACAGATACAATTGACGCTGCCCTTATTCCTGGTGAGCTATGGTCTTTCTCAACTCATCTCCGGGTCTTTTCTGGATACATTCGGCCGGCGCAGGATCAGCCTGTGGGCATTGCTGGTCTTTTCGTTGTCCAGCCTGGTGACGGCCCGGAGTCATGATATCCTTATCATATATGCGATGCGCTGTTTGCAGGGGGTTTGCGTCGGATTTATCGTGGTAGCTACGAGGGCTTTTTTCTCGGATATCTATGAGGGCGAAAAGCGAAAGCATTACATAAGCCTGATGACTATCGTCTGGTCGGTTGGCCCCATTGTAGCTCCTTTTGTCGGGGGGTATCTGGAGCATAGTTTCGGCTGGCGGTCCAATTTCTATGCGCTGGCCATTTATGGTCTGCTGTTGTTGATCCTTCAATGGGGTTTCTCGGGTGAGACGATCCGGGAGAAGATACCCTTGTCCATTTCTCCTATTCTCGACAGTTACCGCACTGTTCTATCTGCGCGGGATTACAACTACGGGATCCTGATGCTGGGGTTGTGCTATGCGATGATCATGCTTTTCAGCCTGACGGGACCGTTTGTGATCGAGCATGTGATGCATTTTTCTCCCGTGGTGGCAGGTTATGTATCGCTGATCCTGGGATTAGCCTGGATGTGTGGTGGTTTTTTGGGGAAGGGGTTGATCCGGAAGCCTTTTCAGTCGAAGAACAGGGTAGTGTATGCCGTCCAGGTAGTGTTGGTAGTGCTTATGATCGTGGGTGCATCCTGGATGTCCAGCGTTCAGGCCCTGACAGTTTTTGCATTTCTGATACATGTGACGGCCGGATTTATTTTCAATAATTATTTTACCTATTGCCTGGCGAGGTTTCCCCGTGCGGCCGGTATTGCGGGTGGTCTGGCGGGAGGGCTGGGCTATACTCTTACCGCCATCCTGAGCTATGGTATTGCGGCGCTGCTTAAGCCTTCCTCGCAAATGGGGATAGGGGTGGGTTATCTGATCATTTCTGTGATGGGGGTGGTGGTATTGTGGATAAGTCATAAAAAAAACCTCCGGTGAGGAGGTTTTTTGGGGGTCTATTAGTTGCCCAATGAGGGCGGGCCTGCTGCGTTGGTATCTTTCCGTTTGAAGAGGTTGAGGTCCATCTTTCCAAATCTGTAGGCAAATACTACTCTGAACAGCTGCGGGTCTTTCAGACGATCGTATTCCTGGTGGAACAGCGGGCTGAAGCTGTACATTTTCGACTCGCGATTGCGGAATATGTCGCTCATGCTGAGTGTGATGGATGCCGCATTGTTCTTCAGGAAGCTCTTCTTTACAGCCATGTCGAAGCCATAGAAGGGTTTAATATATCCCTGCGAGGAGCTTTGGGTGGTCGATCCCGGCGGGCCAAACTGGTTCTGCTGTTGATTGGCCGGTATATTTGTCTTGGACTGATAGATAAAGGTCGCCTGTATGGAGAAGTTGGCGGGCAGCTTGAAGTTGCTGTTGAATTTGCCAAACCAGCTCCAGAGGGCATCCTGGGATACCTGTTTCAGGTTTTCCGTATTGATGTGCGATTGGTAGATATTGATGTTGGCCGTGATGTCCCACCATTTGGTGATATTATCGGTAGACGTGATCTCACCGCCTACGGTGTAGGCGTTGTTGGCATTTTCATACGTATTGATCAGTACGGGTTGTCCGATGGGGTTGAGGCCGCTGTCCTGGAATCTTGTCATCAGATTGGTCGTATACTTGTAATACGCGGACACGAGCAGGGTGTTGCTGTGTGCGAATGTTTTCATATAGGACATTTCGGTGGTATAGGTGAATTCGGGCACGAGGTCCGGATTGCCACGGGTGATATTCAAGGTATCTGAATAGTCGGTGTAAGGTATCAGCTGGAAGAATCCCGGCCGATTGATCTTGCGGGTGGCGCTGAGCTGCAGCTCCTGGTTATGCTTGAATTTCTCGCTGAGGAACAGGGAGGGGAAGAAGGCGAAGGGATAGCTGTTGTGGAAATGCTGTCCCGTGTTCAGCAGATCGCCTGAATAGTTGGAGC
>DASZWE010000302.1:0-7604 GCA_035546735.1 Puia sp. | reverse complement strand
TGGATGCTTACTGGGCAGGGCAGTATGTAGGGGTCAACAGAGCCAACCTCGTCGTTAACAACGTACCTACAGCTACGGGACTTAGCGACGAACTGAAGAACAGGCTCATCGGCGAAGCAAAATTTCTCCGGGCTTATTTTTACTTCAACCTCGTACGCACTTTTGGTGGCGTTCCCCTGATCCTCAACGACACCCTGGTCAATAACAACCAGGCGTCCAGAGCATCCGCGGAAGAAGTATATGCGCTCATCACGAGCGATCTGGATTTTGCCATCGCTCATCTCCCGCTAAAGAGTCAGTACTCGCCCGGGGATCTGGGACGCGCCACACAAGGCGCCGCGCAGACATTGCTCGCCAAAGTAATGATGTATGCAAAGAACTGGCAACGGGTGAGAAGCCTTACGGATAGCGTGATCGCATCGGGCGAGTATTCCTTATATCCCGACTTTTCAAAATTGTTTACCCAGACAGGTAAGAATTCCATCGAGTCCATTTTTGAAGTACAGAGTGGAGCAGGCAGTACCTGCGGCTCCGGCACGCAGTATGCCCAGGTGCAGCTACCCCGGGGTCCCGATGCGCCGGGCTGGGGATTCAACAACCCGTCACAACAGCTGATCGACAGCTTTGAACAGGGCGATCCCCGGCTGAAAGCCACTGTCATCAGTCCCGGCGACGTGATGTACGATGGATGGGTCGTTCCGGCAGACGTCGTAAATGCGCATTACAACAAAAAAGCCTATATAGGTGCAGCCGACTATTCAGCATGTGGACTGGGTGATGACCCGAAAGATATCTTGCTGCTCCGTTATGCAGAAGTGCTGCTGATGAATGCGGAAGCAGCCAACGAGATGGGGGATGGGGGTACAGCACTCTCGGACCTGGAATTAATACGGGCAAGAGCACGCAATGGCAATGGCGCCGTCCTGCCCCCCGTCACGACCATGGATCAAAACCTTCTGCGAAAAGCCATCTGGCACGAAAGACATGTGGAGCTGGCCATGGAGCAGGATCGCTGGTGGGATGTCATCCGCCAGGGCAGGGGTGCGGAGATCTTCGGACCACAGGGCTTTATAACAGGCAAGAACGAAGTATGGCCCATACCCGCCAATGAAATAGCCCTCGATCCTAATCTGAAGCAGAATCCAAATTATTGATGCATTACTTTGTTGTCCACCGAAGCTACTTTCCCCACAGCGCAGGCGGACACAAAACTGACCACAGGTCAGTTGTCCGAAGGACCATCATTAGCCGTTTGGCGCCTGTAGTTACTTTTCTCCCAACGGAGGGCGCCAAGCCAAAGCCGGTCACAGACCGGCTGGCCGAAGGCCCATCATAAAACTTTGTTGTCCACCGAAGCTACTTTCCCCACAGCGCAGGCGGACAACAAAAAGCCGGTCACAAGACCGGCCCTTTGTCCAACTAAAAATCAAACGATAAAGCTCTTAACGAACCGGAGGTCGTTGTCCGAAGGACAAACATTAGACCGCGCGGTGTCCTGGCGGCAGCGTCCTTACTGAACCTCCTCCTTCCTCGTCTTGGAATACACATCCCATGTATCAACCCCATTGCTGCGCAGAACGATCTTCTTGTCCGCATTTTCCAGCGTCACATAATAGGTCGTTTGATCATCCGCTGCCAGCTCGAAAAGCTCAGAGATCCAATAGCCGGTATATTCTTTTCTCAAACTGGTAAGCAGGCTGATAGGCAGCTGGTCCGATACAATGTTACGAACGATGGCCGTCAGCTTGCCGTCATTGTCGTAGTAAGCAAAAAGCACCTGGTCGTTCAACGTGAACTCCACTTTCACATATCCTGTCTTTTGCTCCCACTTGATATTTTTGGCGTTGGCAAATTCGCTATGGAAAGACCTTATAACGGATTGATTGATGTCCTTTTCATCATTGTTCGCAGCGAATACGCTGAGACCCATCAAAAGCACAGCAGCGATGGATAAAATACTCTTCTTCATGTTCGGTTGTTTATAATTTTTTTAAAGTTTGTTTCTGATGTCTACCAGAGCGGACCACAGATCCGCTGGCTGAAGGCCCATCATTAGACCTGCCTATTATAAGACGCAGTCCCTTTCCCAATGTTGCAGCTGTTTCAATAATTTTTTTTCAGCTTGTTTCATCATTGCAAAGATCTCTATCACTAAGACGACACAAAGCTATTTTATGTTACACCTGCCCGCAATACAATCTACACCAGCGGACGCCCCCTATAAAGCAATGGTGAACACACAGCAGGAAAAGTTTTTACAGACAGCCTGAAACCCTTTACAGACAAGGCCGGGCGCCGATTTCTTAATGAAAGTATAAAATGCGCATTCGTCCTGTTAAAATATGTGCGGGGATGGTTTCGTGCGAAAAATAGCCCCATCCCCACCAACCGCTACTATCTGTCCTCCGGACCACCGCCGAAAAAGTCGTACCTTGTATACGTGAATTACCTGGCACATGCATACCTGTCCTTCGGCATATCCGACATCGCCGTAGGCAATCTGATCAGTGATTTTGTAAAAGGGAAAAAAAAGCTCGACTACCCGGAAACCATTCAACAGGGCATCACCCTCCACCGGGCCATTGACAGTTACACCGACGGTCATCCCATTACACAAGAGGCAAAACTTTTTTTCAGACGCGACTATGGTCTCTACGCCGGCCCCATCGTCGATATTTTATATGACCATTTCCTGGCCACCGATCCGGATCAGTTCCCCGACCCTGACAAACTAAAAGCCTTTGCCTTACACACCTACGAGCAGCTCAGAACCCGGGAAGCATTGTTTCCCGAACGGTTCGCCCGCCTCTTCCCCTATATGCAGTCCCAGGACTGGCTGTATAACTACCGGCACAAGGAGGGCATTTACAACAGCCTGCACGGTCTGGCCCGCCGCGCTACCCACATGCCTGAACCCTCGGCAGCCTTTCAAATTTTCAATACCCGGTATGAACAATTACAGGACTGCTATCGACGTTTCTTCCCTGAGCTGAAAAATTTTGCCTTTAACGAGCTGCAACGGCTCTCCCCGCCCAAAAAAATCTAATATCCCTGTTATCGCCGATCGCCGATGTTCTAAAAAATTGAATAATTTTGTCATACGTAACACCCATAAATTAATAGCAGTATATGACCCTCCGGAATATTGTCCTGGCAATTGCCCTGTTATTTAGCCTGGAAGAGGCCCAAGCTCAGTCCAAACCTGCCTCCATGGATAAATCGCCCATGGATATGGCCTATTACCCAACGGATTATCCCGTCCTGAAGATCCAGGACAAGGCTTCCGGGCCCCTGATCGCCCGGGTGATCTATAGCCGTCCGCAGAAGAATGGCAGAAAGCTGTTTGGCGAACTGGTGGAATATGGCAAGGTATGGAGGCTGGGCGCCAACGAAGCCACGGAGATCGAATTCTTCCAGGACGTAAAGATCGATAACAAAAAAGTAAAAAAAGGGCGCTATACCATGTATGCCCTGGTTGATACCGACAAATGGACCATCATTCTCAATAAGGAGACGGATACCTGGGGCGCCTTCCGCTATGACTCCACCAAAGATGTGTTGCGCACGACCGTTCCCGTGGAAAAGCAACCGGATATAACCGAGGCGTTTTCCATGGAATTTGAAAAGGCGGCGAAAGGTACGCGCCTGGTGATCAACTGGGATGACGTTCAGGTAAAACTCCCCATCACCTGGTAATATGTGCGGCATTGCTGGCATCCTGTCCCATGACCCGGCGAATATCAGCCGGCAGCGTTTGAAAGAAATGACAGACGCTATCGCTCATCGTGGTCCGGACGGAGAAGGCTTTTGGATCAACCCCTCCGGTGAGGTAGGTCTTGGCCATCGGCGGCTGGCTATCATCGACCTAACCTTGGCAGCGGCGCAACCCATGCACTACCTGGATCGCTATACCATCCTCCACAACGGAGAGATCTATAATTATCTCGAACTGAAAAGCCTGCTGCAATCCAAAGGATACAACTTCTCCACGGCCTCCGATACGGAGGTGATCCTGGCCGCCTACGATCATTATGGACCGGAATGCCTGCAGTATTTCGACGGCATGTTCGCCTTTGCCATCTGGGACCAGCGGGAAAGAAAATTATTTGCCGCCAGGGATCGTTTTGGCGAGAAGCCGCTGTTCTTTTACAAGGACGCCACTCAATTTCTTTTTGCCAGCGAAATGAAAGCCCTTTGGGCCGCCGGTATAAAAAAGGAAAGCAATCGGAAGTTAATCTTCAACTTCATCACCATTGGCTAGACCCAAAACCCGGCCAATGGGTTCGAGACCTTTTACAACGGCATCTCCAAGCTGCCTGCCAGAAGCTACCTCGTATATTCGGCGGATACGGGAGAACTTACCACCACGCTGTATTGGGATATCAGGATCGGGGACAGCTATTCCCCCGGAGAAGAGGCCGCCATACAGCAATTCACCGGTCTTTTATCCGCCAGCGTACACCGTCGGATGCGCAGCGATGTCCCCCTGGGCGCCAGCCTCAGCGGAGGGCTGGACAGCTCTTCCGTAGTGGCGACCGTGCTGGCGAGTGCGAATTATCCGGCCAGTATTGCACACGATCAGGGAGGGCATCCCCGCCGGCTCCGGACCTTTTCAGCCGTCTTCCCGGGATTTGAAAAGGACGAGTCCGCCTACATCCGGCTGGCAAGCAATTATTTTCATCTCGACAACCATACGATAGAACCGCGCTCGGTAGACCTGGTCCGGGACCTTGAAAAGCTGGTCTGGCAACAAGAGGAGCCTTTTCTCTCTTCCAGCATCTATGCGCAGTACAAGGTGTTTGGACTGGCAGCCCGTCACTCGGTAAAAGTGCTGCTGGACGGACAGGGCGCGGATGAGCTGCTGGCCGGCTATCATAAGTACTATCACTGGTATTGGCAGGAGCTATACCGTACAGATAAAAAAGCCTTTATCCTGGAGCTGGAGGCAGCCAGGGAGTCCGGGGTGGACGATCGCTGGACCTGGCGCAACAGGCTTGCCGCCAATATGCCCGTGTATGCAGGCATATTTTTGAAAAAGAAAAGAACGGCCAGCCAGCGCAACAGCAAGGAGCTCTCCCGCGAGTTCGTAAACCAGTTCGGCGTCTCCTACTACGACATACCCCACTTCGACAAGCTCAGCGGAGTCCTTTATTACAATACATTTATGAATGGGATGGAAGAGCTGCTACGCTATGCGGATCGCAATTCCATGGCCCATGGGGTCGAAGTGCGCCTGCCCTTCCTGAACCACGAGCTGGTAGAGTTCCTCTTTTCCCTCCCTTCCCATTTCAAGATCCGGGAAGGCTGGACAAAATGGCTGCTGAGGGCAAGCATGGAAGGCTATCTTCCCGAGGAAATAGTCTGGCGCAAGGACAAGACGGGCTATGAACCTCCCCAACGCACCTGGATGCAGGACCCTGTATTACAGGAATATATCCATGAGGCCCGGCGCAAGCTCGTCCGGGCGGATATCCTGCGGCCCGACGTCCTCCATAAAAAAATACAGCCGCATGATGCACATGCGGCTGAAAACAACGATTGGCGATACCTGGTCACGGCAGCGTGCCTCGCGACCATATAATTGAACTGACAGTGAAAATACGCGCGTCGGTTCTTCTTTTAAATTTAGCCCCGCCGCGCGTATTTATGATCTAATGTCGGCACTTCGTGCTTCGTGCGGCAAACCCGTGGTTTGCCCTGCTAAGGTGCTTTCTTATACTTCTCCACCACCTGCAGGTTCCCCTCCGCATTTGACTTGACAGTGATCCAATTCTCATCATCTTCCAGCTTAATGTAATATTCGACAACACTCTCAGAAGTCATCTCGGTGACGCCAAATACTTTTTTATCGGCATATTTCTTTTGCAGACGGCAAAGGATGTTGATGGGCAGATTCTTCTCCGTATAATAACGAAGGCTGCTGATAAAATTCCCATCCTTGTCATAATCGATCTTGGTGAGAATTCCATTCTCTTTAAAATTCACCGTATACCGGTCGGAAGACTCGAGCCATCTCACCTGCTCAGCGTCAGGGAATGTCTGTTTGAAGGAATTCAGCATCTTTTCACTGATAGTGAAATAGCCGGGGTCGTTCAAACCCTTGGTGGCAAAGGCTCCTGCGCTGAGCGAGACGCAGCAGACGAGTGCGAAAAGAGTCCTTTGGATTGTTACACGCGGTGTCATAAATGTTATTTTAGAAATTTTTTATTGCGGGCCAACGATTAATAACGCTAAGCTATGCTTGTTATGCGCTGGTGTCAAGCGAAACTTTACATTCGGTAGAATGCGTTCACCGAACGCATGGTTGCCTGAGGTCGATGTAGCCTACCCAAGACCGTAAAAAAAGAATTGAAACCCCTAAAAGATTGCGCGAAGTTGCACAACGTTCATGTTGCACGCGACGGGTTAAGCTTTTGTTAAAGCAGATGAGCGGTTTTCGGTATCTTTACAAACATGAAACTTTCGACAAAACTCATCCACGCGGGCATCGAGCCCGATCCTGCTACGGGCGCCATCATGACCCCTATCTATCAGACGTCCACCTATGTACAATCCGCCCCGGGACAGCATAAAGGCTATGAATATGCCCGCTCCCAGAATCCCACCCGCCAGGTGCTGGAATCAGCCATGGCGCATATAGAGAACGGAAAACACGGGCTTTGCTTTGGCAGCGGCGTAGCCGCCACGGACGCGGTGCTGCGTCTTCTGAACCCGGGAGATGAGGTCATCGCCGCCAACGATATGTATGGAGGCACCTACCGGCTGTTCACAAAGGTTTTCGAGCGCGCCGGCATAAAATTTCATTTCGTCAACATGCAGGACCCGGCGAATGTCAGGCCCTATATCAATGCGCAGACAAAACTTATCTGGGCGGAGACGCCTACCAATCCGCTGATGAACATCGTCGACATCACCGCGCTGGCAGACATGACCCGCCAGCATAAAGTGCTGCTCTGTGTAGACAATACCTTTGCATCGCCTTACCTGCAGAACCCGCTGGACCTGGGCGCGGACATCGTCCTGCATTCCGCCACCAAATACCTGGGCGGACACAGCGACGTGATCCACGGCTGCCTCGTATTGAACGACACCGCGCTGCGCGATCAGCTGTATTTCATCCAAAAGAGCTGCGGCGCCGTCCCGGGCCCGCAGGACTGCTTCCTCGTGCTGCGGGGATTGAAGACCCTGCACGTACGCATGGACAGACATTGTTCCAATGGTGAAAAGATCGCCCATTTCCTCCGCAGCCATCCCAGGGTCGGCAAGGTATACTGGTGCGGCTTCGAGGACCATCCGGGCTATGCCGTCGCCAAAAAACAAATGCGTGGTTTCGGCGGCATGATGAGCTTTACCCTGAAGGACGACAGCGTGGATACGGCCATCCGCGTCCTGTCCTCTACAAAGGTCTTTGCGCTGGCGGAAAGCCTGGGTGGCGTGGAATCCCTGATCAACCACCCGGCCAGCATGACACACGCCTCCATTCCCCGTGAAGAAAGGATAAAGAACGGACTGAGCGATTCATTGATCCGCCTCAGCGTAGGCATCGAAGATGTAGACGACCTCATCGACGACTTACGCCAGGCCATCGGGTAGCACCACATCAT
>DASZWE010000301.1:0-4331 GCA_035546735.1 Puia sp. | reverse complement strand
CGGCGGGCGTTGGTCCCGGAGAGAATGGCTTCTCCCGCGGACAAGCCTTTGGCAGGGATGGCCCCTTCGGCGGCGCCGTAGGAGAAGACCTTGAAAAAATTGGAGTCGATGAAGTAGGCGTGAATGCCGGTATAGGCCCTGTCGTTGAGCGAGGTCCTGACCTCCGTCTCGTCATAATCCTTATCGAACGACGTGGCATATTGTATATCCTTACAGGCGCCCTGCAGGAGAGGACTAAGGCCTGGCTGGCTTTGAGCAAAGCCGCCCATGTTGAAGAAGTCGGTGCCCACGCGGCCGATCCTGTCTGCGCCGGCGAACTGGCTGTCCGTGCTCATTTCTCTTTCCGAATAGATCAACAGGATAAAGGAGGCCGCGATACCGACCGAAAGCCCCACCAGGTTGATGCCGGAGAAGAGAGGGTATTTCCGGAGATGGCGCAGCGCAATTTTTAGTTGTGTCTTCATGTGTTGAAGTTATGAATTATTCCGTGCCAGCCGGTGGGGCCTATTCCGTTCTTAAATTTTTTACAGGGTTGGCTCTTGCGGCCCGCAAAGTCTGAGTAGCCGTCGTCAGCACCGCCACCAGCAGGATGATCGCCAGTGGCAGGATAAACATCCAGAGCGTCAGCGTTATACGGAAAGCATAGTTCTCCAGCCATTTCCCCAATATATACCAGGCCAGGGGCGTGGCAATGAGAAAGGCCAGCAGCACGGGTTTCAGGAAATCCCTTGTCAGCAGGACGAGTATATTACCTACTCCGGCCCCGACGATCTTGCGGATGCCGATCTCTTTTGTCCGCTGGTTGGTCACGAAGGCGGCCAGCCCGAGGAGACCGAGGCAGGACACGAAAATGGTCAGACCGGCAAAGAGACCAAAGATCTGCCCGAATTGTTCGTCTGACCGGTATTGTTTTGCATAGTGATCGTCCAGGAAGAAATAATCGAAGGGATTGCCGGGGAAAAAGGCGCCGTATTGTTGCTTGACGGAGGCGATTACCGCGGGCCAGTTCTCACGGCCGGCCGTCAACTTGAGCGAAAAATAATCATAGTAAGTAGAGTGATCCATTAGCCGGAATATATGGGCGTCGTATGTCTGGCGGAGGGACTCCTGGTGATGGTTGGCGACGACGCCGACGATGGTATATTGCCTGCCCCAGAATTCGATGCGTTTGTTCAGCACTTCTTCGGGTTTGTTAAAACCCATTTCCTTCACGGCGGCAAGATTAAAGAGCACCGCGCCGGAGTCGGCGAACTGACGGGAAAAATTCCTGCCTTTGATCACCTTTATCCCAAATGCATCCACAAAATCATAGTCGATGCCGATGATGCGGTATTGCCGGGACTTTGTGGCATCGGCGCCCACTTCCCTGATACCGCCTGCATTCCAGCCTACCTTGCCGCCGGGGACTTCTGTGGACGAGGTGATCAGGCCGACGCCCGGGATCTGCAATACTTCGTTGCGGAAGGCGGCGATCTTATTGTCGGCGGTTGAGTCATATACCCGGGGGGCCCTGACCACGAGGGTCTGATCGATGTTTACGCCCAGGTCTTCGTGCTGCATAAAATGCAGCTGCCGGTAGACGGTGAAGGTTCCCGCTATCAGGAGCACGGAGGCCACGAACTGGCCGATGACAAGCGATTGCCGGAGCAGGGAGCCATGCGTAGTTCCCGAGAACCTCCCTTTGAGCACGGCGATAGGTTTAAAGGAAGACAGCACAAAGGCCGGGTAAAGCCCCGAAAGGAGGGTGCCGCCGGCAAAGAGCAGGCCGAGCGTATACCAGAATACTGTGTTGTTGAAGTTGGAAAAGGTAAGGCTTTTACCTGCCAGGGTATTGAACAGGGGCAGGAAAAGAAGGATCAGGACAAAGGCGATGATCACTGCCAGCAGGTTGATCAGCAAGGATTCGAAGAGGAACTGGCCGATGAGCTGACCGCGAAGGGAGCCCAATGTTTTGCGGATGCCCACTTCCCTGGCGCGTTCGATGGAGCGTGCGGTGGCAAGGTTGATATAATTTATCCAGGCAATGGCGACGATGAACAGCGCGATGATACTAAGGAAGCTGACGGCTTTTTTGTCACCATTCGGCTCCGTCTCCAGCATATAGTTGGGGGATAGATGAATGTCAGGAAGGGGTTGCAGGTGAAATACCATTCCCTCTTTCTCTTTACGCAGCTGCTCTCCCCATTTCTTTTCGACGAGGCCGGCGATCTTCTTTTCCAGTTGCCGTGCGTTGGCATCGGGCCGGAGGAGCACATAGGTAAGGAAGCCGTCCCAGTCGATGGCGGTATTCATACCGGGAGGACCTGTCTGCAACAGCGTGGCAAAGGAAAAAAGTATATTGAATTTCAGGTGTGTGTTCGCCGGGGGATCGGGTATGACGGCCGTGACCTTGTAGTTTTGTGTTTTATCCCTCATGATGGCCTTGCCGATGGGGTCCTCGTTACCAAAATATTTGTGTGCGGCCGAGGCGGTGAGCACGGCGGTAAACGGCTCTTTCAGGGCGTCCTTGATGGTACCCTTCAGGGGCGGGTAGGAGAACATGGGAAGGAACTCATTGTTGGCATAGTACAGGTGTTGTTCTCTGAATAGTTTATCGTTGTAAGATATAATGGCATTCTCATCGTGGAGCCTGGCGACAGCCTGTATTTCCGGGAAGGCTTCCCGGAGGGCAGGACCGATGCCTACGGCCCCCGCCGCCCATTGGGTGCTGAGCCTGCCTTCGTTGTAGCGGTCGAGCTGTACCCGGTAGATGCGGCCCGCATTGGCTTCGAACTTGTCATAGCTTCGTTCGAAGCGGGTGTATTGGAGAATGAGCAGACAGGCGGCGATGCCGATGGCAAGACCGAAGATATTGATGAAGGAAAATATCCGGTGCTTGAGCAGGCTGCGCAGCGCTACGCGGAAGAAATTCTTTATCATGGCTATGCTTTTCGGTTTGTAAGTTTTTGTTTCACGGATCGGGCCTATTCTGTCCGCAGGCTATTCACGGGATTCGCCACGGCCGCCTTCAATGCCTGTATGCCGACCGTGAGGAGTGCAATGGCGATGGCCAATACTCCCGCCAGCGCAAACACCCACCACTGAATGGATATCCTGTAGGCGAAGTCCTGCAACCAGCTGTCCATGACCCACCATGTCAGCGGGACGGCAATGAGTAAAGAGATAAGCACGAGGTACAGGAATTCCTTTGAAAGGGTAAAGACAAGATGCTGTACGGAAGCGCCCAATACCTTCCGTATGCCGATCTCTTTCGTACGTTGCAACACGTTATAAGCCGACAGACCCAATAGCCCAAAGCAGGCAATGAGGATGGCGAGAGAGGCAAAGAGTCCGAAGACCTCCCCGAATCTAATGTCCGCCTTGTATTGCTGCGCGAAGGATTCGTCCAGGAAGAAATAATTGAATGGATCATTGGGGAAATAGCTGTTCCACATCTTTTCGATGGCCCCGATGGTCTGCTGCGGATGGGCTGTGACCTTTATGGAATAGTAATTCCGCTGGTAGGGTGTGAGCAGGACGATCATGGGGTCGATGGCCTTTTGGAGACCCTGGTGATGGTAGTCGGCCAGGACGCCGATGATGGTGGCGGTGTCGCCGCCATGGAGCAATTTTTTACCGATGGCATCGCCGGCGCTGGCGTATCCCAGCAGATCGACGGCCCGCTGGTTGAGCATGACCGCTTTTTTATCGGTGGGGAAATCCCGGGAGAAATTCCTGCCGGCTGCGAGTTTCATTTCATAAGCCGGGATAAAGTCATAGTCTATTCCGAGGTGATACAGGGTAACGCCGGTGTGGTGATCCTGGTCGAGACGGCGGGCGCCATTGGTCCAGTATATTTCCTGACCCATGACGTTGGAGGAGGCCGTGACGCTGCGCACGCCGGGCAGTTGCAGCAGCTGTGTTTTGAAGGGTTGGAAGGTGTTTCGGTATAATGAGTCCTGCTGGGCGGCGGCGCCTTCGATGACAAGGGTCTGGTTGATGTTGGCGCCCAGCTGCTGGCTGCGCATGTATTGGACCTGCTGATAGACGAGTATGGTGCCCGCGATGAGGATAACGGAGACGGCGAATTGTCCTATGATCAGGGTTTTCCGGAGCACCTGTCCCTGTCCGCTGTTCCTGAACATGCCTTTCAGCACGGTGATGGGATGATAGCCCGAGAGTACAAAGGCGGGATAGGCGCCCGAGAGCAGGGTGCCGGCCAGGAACAGGGCGGCGAATTCCAACGTATAGTTAAGGGGCAGATGGAAGGAGGATGTTCCATCGGTGCCGATGAGAGTATTGAAAGGGCCCGTGAGCAGGACGGCTGCCACGAGGGCGATGGCCAGGGAGAG
>DASZWE010000300.1:0-6510 GCA_035546735.1 Puia sp. | reverse complement strand
AGAAGTAAAGCAGCTGCTTACGGCGAGCAGCAGGATGATAGTAAGGATCGGGCGCATAGGTTAGCCGGTTTTAATGATTGACGGCCGGGGTGAAAGATAGTAACAATTTCCCTATTTCACCAGCAGCGAACTTGCGATGATATGGCTGCTGTCCGACCATTGTACCTGATAGATACCCGCGGCCAGTCCATTTAAGATAATGGAGGTTTGCAAGCTATGGGCGTCGGGAGTGACGGTACGGACTACACGACCTGTCATATCCAATAACCGTATCCGAGCCGAAGCGTCCCCTGCGGGGTGCTGTATGGTGACATGATCGGTGGCAGGATTGGGGAAGAGGGTCATACCCAGTGCGTCTGCGGCGCCTTCGATGGCGATGATCCTGCTGTAGGTGTAATTACCATCCAGGTCGACCACCCTTAGTCTGTAGAAATAGGGAATGTCTTGCACACCGGCATCGGTATAAGTATAGTGATGATCACCGATGTCAGGCATGGTGGCGATAGTCGTAAAGCCGTCTGTAACGGTGCTGCGTTGTACCTCGAACCGGCTGACGTCTATCTCATGGGTAGTGGTCCAGTCCAAAAGAACATTGTTTTCCTGCCTTTGTCCCGTAAAGGATAGGAGCGTCAGGGGAAGCGTGGTGCCGGAACTGGTCAGGAAGAAGCCGCTGAAGCCCGTAACATCGAAGGTGATTTCCCAGCGGGCGGCCGAGTCATTCCATACTATGTTGTTATCATCGGGATCGATGACCTGGCTGCTGCCGGTGTAAGTACCGGGAGTATGGGAGCTGCTGGCGCCATGGTATTGAATCAAACGAATATGGGCTTTATTTATCGTGTCGGCGGGGCCTGCGGGCAGGCTGTCGCCATGTACGGCAAGGGCATTGTAATTATCGAAGTCCTGCTGGTTATAAAACAAGGTGATCGTGGCGGTGGAAGTGGCCGGGTTGGTGGCGGGCTCGATATCAAAATGTCGTTGCAGATAGGGGCTGCCCTGGTAGGTCTGCACGGAAGAGTCAATGGTGATATAAAAAGCAATGGTATCGGACACCGGTGAAGCGCCGGAGGGGATGACATGCGGCTCGCCTAACCTGTTGTGCCGGATATTGAGCGTATTGTAATAAACATTGTACTGCGGTCTGTAGTCTGTGAGCAGCAGATCGGGACGACCGTCCCCATCGAAGTCGTCGACGGAAAAGCCAAAGGCGCCCCCTTCGCCAAGAGGGTCTGGTACGATGGAGGTGTCGGGCAGCGGGTTAATATATTGTGCGGCGTCAAAGGAGAGCGATCCCGGGGCGGTGGTCGTATTCTGGAGGGCGGCGATAAATCTGTCGTTGTAGCACTGGACGATCAGGTCGGGCTTGCCATCCAGATTGACATCGGCGATGATGATATGACCCGGATCGGGATGGGTGGCATTGCCCACACGGTGGATCAGCACCTGCTGATAGGACAGATGATTACCCGTGCTGGTATTCCTGAATATGTATACGGAAGAGTCCTCGGAGTTGGAGACAGCGACATCGGGCTTGCCGTCGCCATCCAGGTCTCCAATGGCCGTACCGTCGGGATAGCTCCCGACGATGGCGCTGGGAATGGAATCGAAGGAGATCGATCCGGGAGTGCTGGTATTGATCAGAAAGCGAACCCTGTCACCGGGATATGGGCAATAGACCAGCTCGGGTAAGCTGTCCCCTGTGAGGTCATGGGAAGCCAGCGCAACAGGAAAGTATACGTCAGGCAGCTTCAACGTCTGCTGAAAGGAAAGATGGCCGGGGGTAGAAGTGTTGCGGAATATGCTTATGCCACTGGTGGTATCCAGCTGCTCCACCGCAACAGCCATGTCCAGCTTGCCGTCGTGATCAAAATCGTCGATGAGGATCTCTCCCGGGACAGTAACGTTGCCGAAATTTACCGCCGTATCAAAGGAAATATGACCGGGGGTACTGGTATTTCTGTAGACGGAGATATTGTTGTCCCCATTGTTGACCACCGCAAAATCGGGCTTGCCGTCGCCATCCAGGTCGCCATAGGCGATTGCCGCGGGCGCATGTCCTGCGGAGAGGCCTCCTACGTCTTCCATATCCGGGAGGGCGGGCGTGCTCATGTTCCGGAAGAACGTAAGGGTATTCACGGGCATGGCATTGACCACGACGGCATCCGGCTTGCCATCCCCATCCATATCGAAGCTGATCATGCCCCTGACTTCGGGCCCCGCCATGAAACCCGGGAAAGCAATCGGCGAAAAACCGCTGTCGGTGATCTTTCCCAATCCCCCGACCGGCTGACTGTGCGCAGGTAAAATAGTGAAAAGAAGGAAAATGACAGATAAGGTCAGGATAACGGGTATCCTGCAGCAAGAATAGTTATGCATACAACGGACGTTGAAAGAGCATATACAGCAATTCCCGGACCAGCGGTGGGAATGTGAAAAAAGCCTATCTTAGTATCCTACACATGGGGCGTTCGGATTCCACCTAAAACAACGTCAACATGTTTAAAAACTATTTCAAGATCGCCTGGCGCAACCTTTGGAAACACAAGGTCTATTCCGCCATCAACATTATTGGTCTGGCCACGGGCATGGCTGCCTGTATCGTCATCCTGCTTTTTGTCTTTTATGAAAAGAGCTTTGACAATTTCCATCACAAAAATATTTACCGGCTGAATGAGGTGCAGAAATTCCCCGGTATGGTAGCTTCTCAAAAAGTGGGACTGTCCATGTTCCCCATGGGGCCTACCATCCGCGAAGAGTTCCCCGAGGTAAAGAATTTCACGCGGATACACTGGCAGGACAAGTACCAGATGACCTATATGGACCAGCGGGTCTATCTGCCCCATGCTTTTTACGTGGACAGCACTTTTCTGCAAATGTTCGATTTCAAGCTGGAAAAAGGGGACAGGGCCACGGCCTTACAAAAACCCAACAGTGTGGTGCTCACGGCGTCCTCTGCACGAAAATTATTCGGGTCGGCAGATCCCATAGGTCGCAGGATCGATCATTTCGATGCAGATTCCATCTTTTTTACCGTAACGGGCGTGCTGGCGGATGTACCGCAGAACTCGCAACTGCAGTTCGACGCCCTCATGTCCTTCAATACCATCTATAAGCCTAATTGGATGAAAGGGTGGGGTGGCAACTGGCTGGACACTTATTTCGAGCTGGCGCCGAATACGGACGTGGCGGCATTGGAGAAGAAATTTCCCGATTATCTGAAGAAGCATCTCGACGGCGATGGGTGGAAATATTACGAGCTCTTCCTGCTGCCTTTTAAGGATGTGCATGCCAATGCCGCGGATATAGGTCTGGATTATCTCAATTATCAGAAGTTCGATAAGAATTATACGAATATATTCTCTGCCATAGCGCTCATCGTGCTGTTGATAGCCTGTATCAATTTTATGAACCTGTCGACTGCACGCAGCGCGGAGCGGGCCAAGGAAGTGGGCATCCGGAAATCCATCGGAGCGTTGCGTTCCCAGCTGGGGGCGCAATTCCTGGGGGAGACCGTGTTGCTGTCACTGATCGCGCTGGCATTTGCGGCAGGGCTGGTAGCATTGGCGCTGCCCTATGTCAATGAGCTGAGCCAGCGGCAGCTGGGATCCGTCCTGCTGGGTAACAGATGGCTGCTGGTGACCGTGGTGCTGGGTACCATCGTGGTGGGAATAATATCAGGGCTTTATCCCGCGGCTTATCTATCCTCTTTTCAGCCTGTAAAGGTCCTGAAAGGGCTTTCCCTGACGGGGAAGAACAAGGGCGAGCTCAGGAATATTCTCGTGGTAGGACAGTTTGCCTGCGCCATCTTTCTTATGATCGCAACCATCTTTGTATTCCGCCAGCTGAGCTATATGCAGGACCGGGACCCGGGATTCAACCGCGACAAGGTATTGACCATCGAGCTCGACCGTATGACATCCCGTAAATTCGATCTGCTGAAAGAGGAGCTTTCGCACAGCGCTTATATAGCCTCCGTCACGGGCGCCCAGGATCAGCTGGGAAGCCATCTGGATCAGTCGGGAATAGAATTCAAGGGCGACGGGCCTTTGCGTCAGCTGACATCGACACGGCTGATCGTCGATCCCGATTACCTGACACTATATCAAATACCGCTGGCGGCGGGACGCAATTTCTCTCATGACAAGGGCGCCAATGGAAGGGAGTATATCGTCAATGAGGCGCTGGCAAAAGAGCTGACAAAGGATCAGCCGCATGCGGCTCCCTCTTCCGTGATAGGGAAGCATTTTGGGTTCGACTCGGCGGGTGTGATCGTGGGGATTGCCCGGGATTTCAACTTCAATTCGCTGCATTACAAGATCGAGACCATGTTCCTCTTCAATCAGAAAGATTGGGGCTTTACTACTTTATCCGTCAAGATCAACGGCGGAAAGGACAAGGAGGCGCTCGCCTTTATCCAATCCACCTGGCATAATATGTTCCCTGACCGGCCGCTGAGCTATCAGTTCCTGGACGATCACTTTACGGAAGTATACCGTGCGGATGCGCAAGTGTCCCGAATGGTGGGTATACTGGCCATGCTGGCGATCCTTATTTCCTGTCTGGGTCTTTTTGGTCTTGCCAGCTATTCGGCGGAACGGAGGGTAAAGGAGATAGGTATACGCAAAGTGATGGGAGCTTCCGTACAGCATATTGTGGGGCTGCTGTCCCGTCATTTTATAAAGCTGGTGCTTATCGCCAATCTGATAGCCTGGCCATTGGCCTGGTATGTATTGAACAGGTGGTTGCGGGATTATGCCTACCGGGTGACGATCAGCTGGTGGGTATTTGTGCTGGCCGGGGTGATCGCCCTGCTGATCGCGCTGGTGACGGTGAGCATGCTGGCCATGAAGGCGGCGGTGGCCAATCCCGTGAAGAGTTTGCGAACGGAGTGAGAAAACTCTTCAGCCCGAAGGGCAATCATAAGACGTTTTGCGGGGAGGACTATTTTCGCCGAAGACCGACCCCGCAAAATCAAGAGTTTGCGTACGGAGTAAATATAGCCGATGGAGAAATTTTTTGCGCGGGTCGGTCAGTTTGTTCAGCTATCGAAGGAAAGCAGGGACGCGATGGCGTCTGTCCTGCGAAAGATGGAGCTGCCCAAAGGCCATGTGCTGGTAAAGCAGGATTCGGTGTGTCATTATATTTATTACATCGAGCAGGGGCTCACACGAACCTTTTATTACAAAGATGGCAAGGATGTCACCGACTGGCTTAGCGCGGAGGATATGTTTGCCTGTTCTATCATCAGCTTCCTGACACGACAACTTGACAGAAGAGGGATCGAGCTCCTGGAGAACACTACTCTGTGGGGATTGCATTATGACGAGCTGGAGAAGCTGTACAAGCATTATCACGATATCGAAAGACTGGGCAGACTGCTGGTCAGCTTTGGGCTGATACAGCTGCAACAACGATTTGACGATCTGCATTTTGCCACGGCGGCGCAACGTTACAGGACATTGATGGATACCAATCCCAGCTTTATCCAGCGGGTTCCATTGGGGATGATCGCCTCCTATCTGGGTATCACACAGGAAACGTTGAGCCGGATCAGGGCGCAGCATTAAACCTGGTTTTTTGACAATTGTCAAAGGGCTTCCCACTCTTGTGTTTGAACTTTGTATTGTAAAAAAAACAAAGTTATGAACACGTTATTATGGTCTTGCCAGGTACTGCTGGCGCTGGCCTTTGGCTACTCCGGTCTTTGTAAATCCATCTATTCGGAAGCAACCCTGGTCAGTAAGAAAGGACAGACGGGTGTGGCCGGCCTGCCGCATGCATTTATCCGGATCATCGGTATCACGGAGTTATTGGGCATGGTAGGGATCATCGTACCCTGGTGGACAGGTATTGCCCCTGTGCTGACCCCTATAACGGCCGTCTGCTTCGCTGTTATCATGGTGTTTGCCGCCCCGATACATTATAAGAGAAGGGAGCCGGGAAATGTGGCCACCAATCTCATATTACTGTCGCTGGCCATATTTACGGCCTATGGCAGGTTTGCCGGATTGGCATGATCCCCGTAGATTTGGAGAATCAAAAAGAAAACAATCTTATGGAACCTATCAAAGTACAAAATACCCGTACGCAGCTGGATGTCAGCCAGACCCTGGCACAGGGATCTACATTTTACCAGGTGATGATGGAAAAATGTCTTTTCGAAGATGTAACGTTGGCTGGTACGAAGATCATGAATGCCAACCTCAGCGACCTGGAGATTGAAGGCGCTCAATTGGGAGGCGCTTATATTCACAATATCGGTATGCCGCCAAAAGGACATCCGATGTACGATCCCCAGGCGAAGATGCGGCCTTTGAAAATGGAGGATTGCAACCTGGAGGGCAGCGTGATTGTCAATTGTAATCTGAGCAATGTGGAGATCAGCGATTGCAATATAAAGGGGCTGAAGATAAATGGAGTCGACATCGGGCAGCTGCTAATAGAGCATGGGCAGTACGATATTATCTGCCAGTTGTTTAAATTTTATGCGTGAGTATATAGCTGCTACCA
>DASZWE010000299.1:0-3432 GCA_035546735.1 Puia sp. | reverse complement strand
ATTGTACCGGTTGATCCCCCCTGTCCAGGTCCCCAGCCAGACATTATCCTCATCGTCGTCGAGCAACGCCGTGACAAAGTCATTGCTTAACGCTCCCTTCCGGGGCTGGCATTTGTAATTGGAAAAATGGCCGGTGCGCCGGTTGTAATGAGACACCCCGCCTCCGTCCGTGCCGATCCAGAGATTCCCGGCCCTGTCCTCGATACAGGAGAACACACAATCGTTGACAAGACTGTTGCTGTTCAGCGGGTCATGCACCAGGGCCAAAAACCGGCTTTTCCGGCTGTCGATGATATTGACGCCTCCGCGGATGGTACCGATCCAGGTCCGCTGTTGATTGTCGTGGTAAATGCTGTAAACGCCGGAACTGGTTATCTGGGGTTTATCCCTCGCGTTAAAAAGGGTTCTCACACCCCCCGAGTCGATATTCCTGATAAGGACGCCGTCCCCATCGGAGGCGATCCATAAGTTATTATTTTGGAGCGTAAGATGAACGACCCTGTTATTGCTTCGAAAGACCTGCTTCGTACTGCCGTCGGCGGGATCAAACACATACAGCCCGTCGTCCGCCCCGATCCATAAACGCTTTTTATCATCCGCCTGCAAACAAAGATTGTTCTTAGGCAGGGGGCTCACCAGGACCAGCTCGCCTCCTATATATCGAAAGATCCCTTTGTCCCGGATGGACACAAATATATTCCCCGCGGAAATGCTGATGGCGGAAGCGAAACATTCGATAGGCCCATCACACCCCGGTAGCTTTATCTGCCTGGCAACGGAGCTTCCCTTTGGACAGATGAGCAGACCATGGGTCGTCGTGCCGATAAAAACATCCCCGGATGGGCTGGTTACGATGTCGCTGGTGTTCCCGTCGACAAACCGGACCTTCCCACCCTCCGCCGGCTCAAACGGCACCATGTGAAAATTTCCGTGCACCGGATCGTAGATATCGATCCCATTCGCTGTCCCGATCCATAACCTGTACAGACTGTCCTCACCGAGGGCGCCTACCCAGCTATTGACGATCGAAGATGGGTCCCCGGGATTGTGCCGGAAGATCTTAAAATCATAGCCATCATATCTATTCAATCCATCATACGTTCCGAACCACATCAGCCCGCTATGATCCTTAAAGATGCTGTTGACAGAGTTATTGGACAGCCCCTGATCGATCCCCAGACAGCTGATGGCAGCAACCGACTGGGCCGGCGAATATCGCCAGCAGCATGAAAACACCATTACGGATAATATGTTACGCCAACGCCACGTCAATACCAGCCAAATTACGATTTTGTCCCCTATTATTTACGATTTACCCCTCTTCCGGTCATTTTATCCCTCCAATATTTGTAGTCAACAATAGGGTCCTGTTCCGTCTGCTCAATACCGGATCCCGTTGGATCACTTTAACCAATTTTAATTGTTTGCTATGAGAAAAAAACACAATCCACATGTTTTTATCAAACAGTATTTTACCTTAAAACACTGCTGTTTGCTTCTCCTTCTGATGACAGGCTTTGCCTATTCTTCCTTTTCCCAGGAGCTGATATCGGGTAAAGTATCCGTAGGGGATACAGCCCTGAGCGGCGTTACGGTGACGGTAAAAGGCACCAAGTCAGGCACACAGACCGACCACCAGGGCAATTTCAGTATCAGCGCCTCCGCCAATTCAACATTGATCTTCAGCCTCATCGGCTATGCTACCCAGGAAGTCAAGGTCGGGAGTCAGCATCAGATCAACATCCAGCTGGTTGCCTCCGCCCAAAACCTGAATGAAGTGGTCGTCGTGGGTTATGGCACCCAGAAAAAGACATCCCTTACTGCAGCCGTATCGTCCATCAAGGGATCCGATATCCAGCGTCAGCCCGTGAGCGATCTCTCGAGCGCCCTGGGCGGCCGGGCGGCCGGTGTCCTGTTTTCACAACCCAGCGGTCAGGCCGGTAATGACGCCGCCACCATCATGATCCGCGGTATCGGGACCAACGGCAACGCTTCTCCCCTCCTCATCGTGGACGGCGTCCAGCGAAACTACAGCCAGCTTAACCCCGACGATGTGGAAAGCATCTCCATCTTAAAGGATGCTGCAGCCGTCGCTCCATATGGTATGGGCGGCGCCAACGGCGTTATTCTTGTCACTACCAAAAGAGGGAAATTGGGCAAGCCCGTCCTTTCCTATGATGGGTACGTAGGATTTCAAAACCCCACGGTCATCACCCATTTCATCAACTCGTACCAGTACGCCACGCTGAAGAATGTGGGCGCAGCCAATGCCGGCGCAACGACAATGCCCTTTTCGGATGCGGATATCCAGAAATACAAGGACGGCACGGACCCCGACGGGCACCCCAACTTTGACCCCATCGCCGATATGCGACAAAAGAATTATGTGCAGACAGGCCAGAACCTATCCATCAACGGCGGTACGGAGACGGTACGATACAATGCGGGTCTGGGCTTCTTCTCCCAGGAAGGTATGTTCCCCGGCATAAAATACAGACGCTACAACCTTTCCGGCAACATAGACATCCAGGCAACCAAATCCACGACAGTCTCCCTTAGCCTCAACGGCCGCGTCGAACAAAGGAACCTCAGCGGCGCGGGGTACAATACGCAAAGCCTCTTCGAAAACCTCATCAACACGACCAGCGTCTCCACGCCAAAGATCTACAGCAACGGAGACCATCCCTATATTTACGCCAACTTCTACGATAATCCCAGCTACCAGGTCATCACCGGCAATACCATGCTGACCCAGTTCGCCATCGACCAAAAGCTCCCCATAAAAGGTTTGAGCGTAAAAGCCGTGGTCTCTTACGACTATAATCCGGTCGATCCCTATAATACCACCAATGCCGGCATCGCCAGCCTGACACGTTCCTGGTATGCCCCCTTTAGCTATTATTCTTACGACACGCTGAACAAATCCTACACCTTATTCCCGCCGACCACTTCACCCTCTTTCTATGAGGAGTATCACCAGACCCAGGCTTTCAACTACCAGGGCTACATCAACTATACCGGTAACTTCGGCAGAAGCGCTATCACAGGCCTCCTGGTAGGTGAGATCAGGACGACAAAATCCCTCATGTTCAATGCGGGAAGGATCAACTACAACCTGCCCATACCCGAGCTCTTTGCCGGCGGTACGGGCTCTACCGACCTCTCGAACTCGGGCGGATCCACGGGCTCGAAACAACGGTCCCTCGTATATAGGGTCACTTATGGTTTCGACAACAAATATCTGCTGGAGGCTACAGGCCGGTATGACGGGAACTATTACTTCGCGCCCGGTCATCGCTTTGGTTTCTTTCCCGCCTTCTCCGCCGGATGGAGGATCTCCCAGGAGAGCTTCATGCAGAATATAAAATGGATCAACGAGCTTAAGATCAGAGGTTCATGGGGTCAGTCCGGAAACCTCGCCGGCGCCCCCTT
>DASZWE010000298.1:0-14593 GCA_035546735.1 Puia sp. | reverse complement strand
TGAAATACATCTGGGGCGGCAAGCTGGAGAACAGAAATTATACAGTTTCCTATCGGGATAAGATCCTGCATCTGCATATTCAGAAGCCCGCCGTGGCCTACCCCGGACAGGAGGCGACGATCACCATTGGGGTCAGGGATGCCGAGGGGATGCCGGTGGCAGATGCCGACCTCACGGCCTATGCATTCACCCGGAAGTTCAAGGATGCCGGTCTCCCGCGGCTGCCTTACCTGGGGAAGACATATCCCGGCAGGAAGCAGACGGCGAATTTCAGACCAGGCGAGCGTCCGGAAACAGTATTTACTTCTTTACTGGACTGGCAGCGCTGGCATAGTGTAATGGGGCTGGATACCTCGGAGTACTATAGATTCCTGCATCCCTCCCCTCTCTATATCAACCGGGAGCCGTCGCCCGTAGGGCTGACGGAAATAGCGCCCTTTGTACATACCCGGCTGGGTATATATCCTGCGGATCTCTTGTACATCGATGAAGTACCGGTGTTCTTCAACCAGGCCGATCTCGTACGCAGATACAGCTTTCCCGTATACCCCGGCGTGCATTCCTTGCGCATACGCATTGCCGGCAGACAGGTGAAACTGGACAGCATCCGCCTGGAAAAAGGAATGAAGACATTTGTCAGCATCGACTCGGACGAGCCGGGCAGGCATGTTTCCGTTTTCAAAATGCCGGACAGCCTTACCCGGGAGGAACAAGCCCTGTGGAGTGACTATATGATCCGCGTGGAAAATAATTTTGACGGCAAGCTTGTGACCCTGCGGCAGGATGGACGATGGTACATGCCCGATGACAGGACGTCACGTCCTTACTGGGCAGACAGAACCTCTTACCTGGCGGGGCCATTCCTGGAGCAGCCGGTGACAATGCACATCGGCGGCGAGCTTGACCAGGATTTTCAACCCGAAGGGAATTACCAGTTCCGGATAGAAAAGGGATTGATCCGGGAAAAGGAAGTAGCCGGAGGCCGACTGTTCGACAGCCATCTGGGACGGAAAGAGGTTCGGATCAATCTGCGTGATCATGCATTGACACAGCATGAGATAGACAGCCTGTGGACAGACTACCAGGATCGTCGCAGCGCAAGCCAGGACCTCTTCGACAACGGACAGTTGCCTGAAGGGTATAAGGGGCGGCTGGAAGTAGCTTTGTATCGCCCTGGAAAAGCGCCGGCGCACTTTATCCGAAAGGACTTTCTCTTCCGGTGCGACAATCCCAGTGTCATGCGCATTTACAAGGGTGCGTCCCGGCAATTGGGAGCATTGGAGCCGGGCTATTACCGGCTGCTGTTCCTCCTGAAAGGAGATGACTACCTGGTCGCCGACAGCCTGCTGGTCCGTCCGGGAGGTTTGAACTATTATCTGCTGGACAGCCTGCCTGTACATAAGCGGGACAGTTTCAGCATACGTATATCCAACACCGTTAAAACGCTGGAACAGCCGCAAATGGTCGTCACCGGGTCGAAGGAGCTGGAGGAAGTGTTGAAGTCGGTGAATGACAGGTGGTCCGATGCAGGCCTTCATGGGCGGGTGTCCGGCAAGGTGATAGACAACAAGGGAACGCCCATCCGGGGGGCCACGGTGATGGTAAAGGGATTGCGGACAGGAACGGTCACCGACGGATATGGGAGATTCAGCCTGGCGGCGCCGGAGAAGGGCACGCTGGTAGTGGCTTACATAGGCTATGTCAGCCAGGAACTTGCTATCCATCCCGGTGATGAATATGCCATCCGGCTAAAGCCCTCCGAAAGCAGACTGGATGAGGTAGTCGTGGTAGGATATGGCACCGTCACCAAAAGGTCATTGACCGGGTCCGTCAGCACTCTATCTGCGGATAATCTGCTGGGAGGCCGGGTAGCAGGATTGTCGATCAGGGGTGAGTCCACCCTGTCTTCCCAGCCGGAGCCTCTCGTGATCATAGATGGAGTGCCCTCCAGCCAGCAGCTTAGTCAGCTGGATGCCTCGCTCATCGAAACCGTACAGGTGCTAAAGAGTGATGCCGCGACAAAAATGTATGGAGCCGCTGCTGCCGGAGGCGTCATCATCGTCACCACCCGACAGGCTGCGACGGCGGCTGCCGTCGGTCAGTATCAGCCTCCAGTCGGCCTTTCATTGCGACGCGACTTTCGGGATGAAGCGTTCTGGCAGCCCAGGCTGACCACGGACAAACAAGGGCAGGCATCTTTTACAGCCCGCCTGCCCGACGACATTACCAATTGGAATGTGTATGCCATAGCGATGACGGATCACAAACAAACAGGATTTACAGAAGATTCCATCAGGGCCTTCAAGGCGCTGAGCGCCAGCCTGGCGGTACCCAATTTCGCCATCAGTCACGATTCGCTGGAGGTCATTGGGAAGCTCATGAACTATCTGCCCGATACGGCTGTCGTGGAGCGCAACCTGCTGGTGGATGACCATTCCGTGGCAAAGGATCTGTTATCCTTTCGCAATGCCCATATCGATCACTTTTCCCTGGAGGCTAAGGAAATGCCGACAGACTCGATGATCCTGGAATACAGCCTGCAGAAGAGGGGCGGCTATACGGACGGCGAACGCAGGACCATCCCTGTCTATCCCATCGGGGTGAAGGAGACGGTAGGCAGCTTCCTGCCTTTGGACGGTGCCGACACGAGCCTGACCCTTTCTTTTTTTCCCGACAAGGGCCCCGTTACCGTATACGCGGAATCTTCCCTCCTGCCCATCCTGCTGGATGAGATAGAGCATATACGGGATTACGAATACCTCTGTAACGAACAGCTGGCGTCCAAGCTGCTGGCGCTGCTGGAACAGCGGAAGATCGACAGCATCCTGAAAAAGCCTTTTGCAGGAGATAAGAATATCTATGAGGTCATCAGCCGTCTGCTAAAGACAAGAAGGCCCGATGGGCTCTGGGGCTGGTGGAACGATGACGAGCCCCGGCTGTGGATCTCCCTGCATGTGACAGAAGCCTTGCTGATGGCCGAAAAAGTCGGCTATACACGGATGCCGGACAAGCAGCATCTCATCGACTACCTGATCTATACCCTGGAAAGCGATCGGGCAACGGACAGGATCACCCGTATCCGGATATTGCAGGCAATGGACGCCAAAGTGGATTATCGCAGCCTGATCGATACGGCCGAAAAGGAGCTAAAACAGACGGCGTTGAGAATGCATTCCACCCTGTCGCTGTACGAACAGCTGGAGCTGCTGACCTTGCGGCAGACAGCGGGCCTTCCCATCGATGTCACGCCCATCCTGTCCCGTCAAAAGTTGACGGCCTTTGGGAATCGTTACTGGGGAGAAGAGAACCGGCAATTCTTCGACAATGCTTTTATAAATACCATCCTTGTCTATCGTCTTTTGAAACAGACAAGAAGATATGACGGGCTGCTACGGAAGATACGGGGCTATTTCCTGGAAAAGAGAAAGGACGGCCATTGGAAGAACACCTATGAATCCAGCCTGGTGCTGGAGACGATACTGCCGGACGTACTGAGCGAAGACCCCGAGCATCATCCCGCCCGGCTGACCCTTGGCGATCGTGCGCCTGTCACCACCTTTCCTTATAAAGGGGAATGGCCGGCCACTACTCCCATGAAAGTACATAAAACAGGCAGCCTGCCTGTCTACTTCACCGCCTGGCAACAGTATTGGAATGAAAAGCCCGCAGCTGTCAATGGAGTCTTTGAGGTAAAGACCCATTTTGAAAAGGACGGAAAAACGCAGGACCATCTGCATGCCGGCGAACCCGTGCTTTTGCAGGCGGATGTGCATGTTCAGGCAAATGCAGATTATGTCATGATCGAGATACCTATTCCCGCCGGCTGTTCGTATGAAGGGAAGACCCAGGAATACGGCAGCGAAGTACACCGGGAATATTTTAAGAATAAGGTATCTGTTTTCTGCACATCGCTCAAGGCGGGCCATTACACGTATGCCGTCCGGCTGATGCCCCGGTGGTCTGGCGTCTATCATCTGAACCCTGCCAGGGCGGAAATGATGTATTTCCCAGTGTTTTATGGGCGGGAAGCGCTCAGAGAAGTGAAGATTACGGAAGAGAGTTTGCAAAACCGGTGATTTATATTATATTGTATTAACCTAAACAAATATCATATGAATTTTTTCACCCGTCTGTCAAATGGTTGGAACCTGGCCATGAACAGCTTCACTGTGCTGAAGGAAAACCGTCAGCTGATCATATTCCCTATCCTATCCGGCATCTCGATGCTGCTGGTCATCAGCTCATTTTTCATAGCCATCTTTGCCGCTGCAGGGTGGGACTTCGATAGCTTACGGGATACGGACCCGCATGACGTGGTCAACTATGTGATCCTGTTCCTGTACTACCTGGTAAATTACTTTGTCATCGTCTTTTTCAATATGGCCCTGGTCCATTGTACACACTTATACTTTATGGGCGAGGAAGTGACGATCCGCAAGGGGCTTCAGTTCAGCATGAGCCGTATCGGCGTCATCCTTGCCTGGGCAGCTTTTGCAGCGACGGTTGGAACGCTGCTGCGCCTGCTGCAGGACAATCTGGGTAAGGTAGGAAAGATCATTATCAGCCTCATCGGTGTGGTATGGAGCATAACCACCTTTTTTGTAGTCCCTATCATCGCCTATGAAAAGCTAGGCCCTCTGGATGCTTTTAAACGCAGCGCAAGCATGATGAAGGAAAAATGGGGAGAGAGCCTGTCGGCCAGCTTCAGCTTTGGACTGGTGCAGTTCGTATTCTTTCTGGGAGCGGCCTTCGTCTGCTTCCTGCTGGGACTTATCAGCCCTATCATTGGGATAGTATTGTTCGTGCTGTGCGCATTCTCTATACTCGTGGTGATGAGCGCAACAAAAATGATCTTTGTCAGCGCGGTATATCACAATATCAACGGCGATCCTATCAAGCACTTCAATCAGCAGCTGGCGGATAATCTTTTCGAACATAAATAATCTTGCTACGACAGGGGGCATCAGCCCCCTGTTTCGTACTGATAGATCAATGCAGAAACGGCCGCCAGGGCTTTGGCGCCGGCCTTATCATCGGCAAGGTCCTTTGAAAGCAGCACCAGCACATATTTCTTTCCATTGGGCAGGAACACGATGCCGGAGTCGTGGTGTACACCTTTGATCCAGCCCGTCTTATGGGCTACTTTCGTGCCCTCGGGCAGTCCTGCCGGTATGATGTCGTTGAAATGCTGGTCCAGCAGGATACGTATCATGTCCTTCGATGCCTGACGGCTCACCAGCTTGCCCTTTGCCATCTTTTCAAAAAGATCTGCCAGTCCTGCCGCCGTCACCGTGTTGTTCAATCCCTTCTGATACGCTTTATTATCCTCCACCCCCCGAAGCACATGCAGCTCATCGAGACCTGATTTATGGAGCGTGGCGCCGATATTGGCCGCCCCTACCCTGGCAATGAGGAGGTTGGTGGCGAAATTGCTGCTGACCGTGATCATTTGGTACACCAGGTCGTTGATCGAACGTTTTTCGCCCAGGTGACGGTATAGCTCCGTCTCGCTATCGTCCGTCGAATCCAGTTGGTAGAGGCTGCTATCGGCAATGCTGATAAATTCATTTTTCAGGACAATGGAATCTGTAAGACAGAGCCGATGGATCGCAGCCTGTCTGTATATCTCTACCAGGACGGGGGTCTTCATGGTGCTGGCGGCGTGAAAGGTCTCATGTTCATGGAGAAAAAGCTGCCTGCCGGTGGATAGGTCCTTGAAAGCCACCGCAAAAGATCCGGACTGGGCATTGAAGATGCTGTCAATCTTCTGTAGACAGGATGCTTCGGTCAGCGGCTGGGAAAGACCGTGGATCGAAAAAAAGATCAGGTTGACGAGGACAAAAAGGGCTGAACGTAAACGCATGAACAGGAAAGTTTACGCTAAGATAATGTGCGGGAATTGGTCTTCCCTATAAAATAGCCCAATCCCCGCAAACCGCTAATGTCTGTCCTTCGGACGAGCCGCCTTTTGCGGCTCCTATAATGTCTTGGCTGCCAACTTGTCATTATAAATCTGTTTGTCGTATCTTTGTCCCCTAAATTTTTCACCTCATGTCAGAGACCCTTTCCAGCAGGACACATGATGAAGCGCGTCAGGGGGAGGCATATGCTCCCATTGAGGAGGATCTGCGGGCCTACCGGAAGAAGTTTTATATAGAAAGCTATGGATGCCAGATGAATTTCGCTGATAGCGAGATCGTTGCATCTATTTTGAACGAAAAGGGATTTGGCGCCACCGGGAATTACCAGGATGCGGACCTGGTGCTGTTGAATACGTGCAGCATCCGGGAAAAGGCGGAGCAGACCGTACGCAATCGCCTGCAGATGTTCCGGCAGGTGAAAGAGAATAAGCCCGGCATGCTCATCGGGGTTTTGGGCTGCATGGCCGAGCGGCTGAAGGGGAAGTTCCTGGAAGAAGAGAAGCTGGTAGACATCGTCGTGGGACCGGATGCCTACCGTACACTGCCCGGGCTGATCGAAGAGGCGGAATCCGGCCAGCGGGCCGTCAACGTGCTACTGAGCAGGGAGGAGACCTATGCGGATATCTCCCCCATACGCCTGGACAGCAATGGGGTGACCGCCTTTGTCAGCATCATGCGGGGATGCAACAACATGTGCTCTTTTTGTGTTGTGCCTTTTACGAGGGGACGTGAACGGAGCCGGGATGCGGCGTCCATTGTCCGGGAATGCGAAGATCTTTTTCAGCGTGGATATAAGGAAGTGACCTTGCTCGGTCAGAATGTGGACAGCTATTATCACGTGGACGAAGGGAAAGATGAGATCGTCACTTTTGCCCGGCTGCTGGAGAAAGTGGCATTGATAGACCCGTTGCTGCGGGTACGTTTTTCCACCTCTCATCCGAAGGACATCACCGACGAAGTGCTGCACACCATGGCGAAGCACGAGAATATCTGCAAATACATTCATCTACCCGTACAGAGCGGCAGCACCCGGATACTGCAGCTGATGAACAGGACATATACCCGTGAATGGTATATGGGAAAAGTGGATCGCATCCGGGAGATACTGCCCGATTGCGGTATCAGCTCGGACATCATCGCGGGCTTTTGCACGGAGACGGAGGAGGATCACCAGGATACGCTGGAGCTGATGCGGCATTCCCAATATGACATGAGCTATATGTTCTTTTATAGCGAGCGTCCCGGGACACTGGCAGCGCGTCGATATGCGGATGATGTACCGGAAGAAATAAAGAAAAGGAGACTGGATGAGATAGTCAAATTACAAAATAGCCTCTCGCTGGAATGCAATCGACGGGACGTGGGAAAGATATTCACCGTACTCATCGAAGGAGATTCAAAGAAGAGCACAGCCGACTGGCGGGGGCGTAATAGTCAAAACAAGGTGGTGGTGTTCCCGAAGGAAGGAACGAACCTGCAAAAAGGAGATTATGCGCAGGTGAAAGTGGATGAGTGTACGGGGGCAACACTGATCGGAAAAGTAATCTAAGATCATGGAAATTCAAAGTATCAAAAATCGTTTTGGTATCATCGGTAATTCGCCGGCCCTGAACTATGCATTGCAGGTGGCTGCACAGGTGGCGAACACGGATCTTACCGTATTGATAGTTGGGGAGAGCGGGGTTGGTAAAGAGGCTTTTTCACTGGCCATCCACGCTCTTTCCGCACGAAAGCACAATCCATTCATAGCCGTGAACTGCGGGGCCATTCCCGAGGGCACCATCGATTCGGAGCTCTTTGGCCATGAGAAAGGATCGTTCACCGGCGCGGTGGATTTTAGAAAGGGATATTTCGAGACCGTCAACGGAGGTACCATTTTTCTGGACGAGATAGGAGAAATGCCTTTGGGAACACAGGCCCGGCTACTTAGAGTGCTGGAGGCCGGTGAGTTCATCCGGGTGGGTTCGTCGAAGGTCCAAAAGACGGATGTAAGGGTAATTGCCGCAACGAATAAGGATCTGCTGGAGCTGACCGATAAAGGAAAGTTCCGGGAGGACCTTTACTACCGGCTGAGCACCGTACCTATCCGGGTGCCTGCTCTGCGCGACAGGACGGAGGACATTCCCCTCCTGTTCCGTAAATTCTCGGTGGATTTTGCCGAGCGGTATAAGACCGCCCCCGTGCAGCTGGATGATGAGGCGAAAAATCTGTTAATTAACTATCCCTGGCCAGGCAATGTCCGTGAATTGAAGAATATTGCGGAGCAGATCTCCGTTCTATCCGAGGACAAGCTGGTGGCGGCCCCGGGGCTCAGACGCTTCCTTCCGGAGACGGGTAACCGCTTGCCGATGGTGATCCCCGGTAATGGGCCGGTCTCCAACGGCAGCCCCGACTTCTCCAATGAAAGGGAGATATTGTATAAGCTCTTTTTCGACATGAAGAAGGATGTGACGGAGCTGAAGAAGATGTTCCTGGAGATAGTGCAGAATCCTTCACTCAGTGCGGGTCAGCATACGGCTTATCTCAACGAACTGAAAGAGCTGAAGCCGGTGGAATCCTCCTTTCAGCCGGCCGGTATTACCGCGGCGCAGCCGGTGGTGATCCATAATAATAATGGTCATGATGATATCCATCATCATGAGGAGGTGGAAGAGTCCCTGAACATCATGGACAAGGAAAAGGAGCTGATCGTAAAGGCGTTGAAAAAGCATAAAGGCAAGAGAAAGGATGCCGCGAGCGATCTGGGTATCAGTGAGCGAACCTTATACCGCAAATTAAAAGAATATGATATCAGTGAATAAATTGGGTGGATTGACCCTGTTCATAGCGATGGCGCTGTCATCCTGTAAGATATATTCCTTCAAGGATGTCTCCATCCCTCCCCAGGTAAAGAGCATCCATATAGGGTACATCGAGAACAGGGCCCGGCTCGTGAACCCCCAGCTGGCTCCGCAGCTGAATGACAAGCTGCGCCAGAAAATAAACCAGCAGGCTTCCCGGCTGTCGCAGATACAGGACCCCGGCGCGGATTATGACGTCAGCGGCAGCATCACCGACTATAACTATACCACTTCGGGCATCAGCAACCAGCAGGCGGCGAGCAACCGGCTGAATGTCACAGTGCATATCATCTTCAAGAATCACCTGGACCCCACCGGCAAGACCGTGGCGCCCGCGGACTTCGAGGCCGATGTGACGAGGAACTTCGACTTTGCCGCCAGTCTCAGCATTACGGATGCGGAGCAGCAGCTGCTGCCCACCATTGTCAGCAATATGACGGATGAGATCTTCAACAAACTCTTCTCCAACTGGTAAATGTAAATCAACGTACATGACGCTCCCTACGCAACATATCATCAGACATCTGTTCCGGGTAGACACGCTGGAAGAAGTGTCCCGTCAGCAGCTGGAAGAGCTGGTGGAAGAATATCCTTCTTTTGGTGTGGGCCGTTATCTGCTGTCCCGCAAGCTGCAGGCAGAGACGGCAGATCGTTCTGGAGAAGAGACGCAAAAGACCAATCTGTATTTTACCAATCCCTTCTGGCTGCAATGGCTGCTGGAGGATCAGGCGCCCCGTCCTGTCACAGAATGGCGTCCTGCCCCGGAATGGAATGATACCCCGGCGCCGGTGGACCCAGTTCCCGAAGAACCATCGTTTGTAACGGAAGAATGGAATGCCGCGGGAGAGGCGGAACTGCCGGCGGAGGAGGTCTTTGCCCCTGTGACAGACCCGACGGAAGCTACTATCGATACGACCATGCGACAGGAGGAGGAGCCGGATGAAGTAGGATCGGCGCCCCCTGCCGGGCCAGAGCCACCGGCGGGTCCTTCGGCAGCTGACCTGCTTTTACAGAGCATCGCCGCTATCCAGGATGAGCGGGAGGCGCAACGGAAGGAGTCGGAAGCGGCTGCTGTCCGGGAAGAGACAGAGCCTCCTGTAAGCATTGCCGGGCTGGCGCTGGAGCAGGTGGAGTTGGAGGAGAATGCACCGGAAGGAACACCGGCGACGGAGATCTATCAGGAAGAGCCCGTGCCGGAAGTAGCGATCCCCGGGGAAGTGCCGGCCCCTGTGGCGGAGACATATCAGGAAGAGCCTGCACCCGAGACCGAGCCCCCCGTTGAGATAGAAGTCCCCGAAGCGCCGGTACCGGAGATCCCGGCCCCGGAAGAAGAGAAGCCAGCGGCGCCTGTCTTCGAACCCTATTATACAGTGGATTATTTTGCCTCGCAGGGTATCCGCCTGGTGCAGGAAGAAAACCCCAGCGACAAGCTGGGCAAACAGCTAAAAAGCTTTACCGACTGGTTGAAGGTCATGCGCCGGCTGCCCCAGAAGAGCAGGGAAATTGTTCCTGACATTGCCGCGGAGCGTCAGGTGCAGGCCATTGCCGCGCATTCCATCGAAGGCAGGGAGGTCGTTACCGAAGCCATGGCCGAGGTGCTGGCCAAGCAGGGCATGCGGGAAAAAGCAACAGAAATGTACCGTAAATTAAGTTTGTTGGAACCTGAGAAAAGTGCGTATTTTGCAACCAGGATAGAACAATTAAAAATAATTTGATATGACCTTTTTACTGGTGTTGCTGATCATTGTAGCCTGTGTGTTCTTAGGCCTTATCATTCTGGTACAGAATCCCAAAGGCGGCGGCCTCGCCGGCAATGTAGGCGGATTCAGCAACCAGCTGATGGGCGTCAAGCAAACGACGGACGTATTGGAAAAAGGAACCTGGGTCCTGGCTGTCATAGTAAGCGTCCTGTGCCTTTTTTCCTCTCTTGTCGTTCCAAAAGCTTCCGCATCCAGCCAGCGTGGGGGGAATCAGGTAACCGTACCGACGCAAACACAGCAGGTTCCTGCAAGGCCCGGCCAATAAGATCGCTTAAAATATTCTTAGCCCTGCCATTTATAGTGGCAGGGGCCTGATTGACAAGGTCAATCAGACATAATGAAAAAAATGTCGTCTACTTTTCTTTTGAGGCGGCATTTTTTTTGTATAGATTAGAGCACCAATCGAATATACCTATGAAGCGGATCGTCCTTATAACAACCTCCGTACTCGCCCTTTTATTGGGTTTTGCCGCCTGGCGTCTGCTGGGTCCCGCCACCGCTTTCCAACGTGACAAATATGAGCTGTATATCCACACGGGGATGAACTATGAACAGCTGCTGACCTTACTGGAAAAGGACACGGTGATAAAGAGCCCTGCTTTCTTTAACTGGGTAGCAGGACGGCTGAATTACCGGGAAAATGTGAAAGCCGGCAAATACGAGATCCCGAAGGGAATGGCCCTGTTCAGCATGATCCGCATGCTGCGGAATGGCCGCCAGACGCCGGTGCATTTCACCATCGCCAAGCTGCGCACCCGGGAAGGTTTTGCCGGCATGGTGGGAAGGAAGCTGGAATGCGACTCCAACCAGATGCTTCAATTTTCCGAGAACAACGACTCGCTGGCTGCCTTCGGAGTAGATTCCAATACTTTCATGACCCTGATCCTACCCAATACCTACACTTTTTTCTGGAACACCACGCCCTCCAACGTCCTGAAAAAAATGGCCGCCTATTCCAAGGCCTGGTGGACGCCCGAACGGGTCCGGCTGGCGGAAGAAAAAGGGCTTACCCCTGCAAAAGCCTATATCCTGGCCTCCATTGTCGAAGAAGAGACCAATATGCAATCCGACAAGGGGAAGATCGCCAGCGTCTATTTCAATAGGATGGCCAGGGGCATGAAGCTCGGAGCAGACCCCACCGTCAAATACGCCCTGCGCGACTTTGAAATGAAACAGATCTATTTCAATTCACTCAAGACCCCGTCACCCTATAATACCTATCTTCATGCAGGGTTGCCTCCGGGGCCTATCTGTACCCCCAGTGCGCAGACCTTGCAGGCGGTGCTGGAGGCTCCCAAAACGGATTATCTGTTCTTTGCGGCCAGGCCCGACTTTTCAGGATATTCCAATTTTTCATCCACATTCAAGGAGCATCTGACCAATGCTAACGAATATCGAAAAAGCCTGCATGAACAGATCTCCATCCGGGATTCCCTTCAGAAGAAGAAGCATTGATTGAACATTATAGTAACCCCTGACATGATCAAGCTTGAAAGGAAAATATATAACAGCCGTCCTATACGCTGGGTAGTGAAGAAAAGTAAAAAGATCATCCTTCCCGGATTCGAGGGTATTCCCTTATACGAGGTGGCCACATTTTTCAATGGCCAGGTAAAAAAAGTGGGACTGGTCGACAGGGCCCGAAGCATTGCATTCAGTTTTCTCACCGCCATTCCGGCCGCCACCATATTTATTTGTACCCTTATCCCCTACCTGCCCGTCGCACAACAGATCAAGCGGCAGCTATTGTTCCTCACCCGCGATATTACACCTAACCAGAATACATATCTGCTGGTAAGCAAGTTCCTGGAAGACTTTCTTGACAAGCCACGGGTAGGTCTGCTGTCCTTCGGCTTTGTCCTGGCCCTTTTCTATTCATCCAATGCCATGATGGGCATCATGCGCAGCTTTAATAAATCCCTTATCTACAATACCAAGCGGAATGCGCTGGAGACACGCTGGATGGCCATCAAGCTGACATTGCTGGTATTATGCATGGTCATCGGGTCCGTTACCATACTCGTTACACAGGCAGAGCTGCTTCGGTCCCTGCTGAAATGGACGCATATCCAGGGTCGCAACGCCCGCTGGCTTTTCAAGACCGTACGCTGGGTCATCGTCATCCCTTTGTTCTATTTCGCCATTGCATTCATCTATAAATACGGACCGGCGGTGCACAAGCGATGGAAATTGCTGTCCGTAGGTACCTTTCTTGCCACTACGCTGACCATTGTCATTACCATCACCTTTTCCTACTGGGTAAATAACTTCAGCACCTATAACAAAGTGTATGGCTCCATCGGCACGGTGATGATCCTCATGCTCATTATTTACTTTAATTCACTTATACTATTAATTGGTTATGAATTAAATGTGAGCATTCATCACCTTCGCGTACTCAGTGAGGAAAGAGCTTCGCGCGGCGGAAAAAAGGCCGTATAGCGGTTGCCCCGGCTATGGAAAAGCCGTAGGTTTTTCAGGGTTTTTTACGTAAACTTTGGTAAAACCGAAAAGTATGAAGTCTATGCTGGCATGCCTGGCCCTGGCCACTCTTCCCATCGGGGCCGCCATTCCCAAGGCTGATGTCAAGGTAAAAGATGTTTCCGGCAAGGAGCTGACCCTGCAGGAGGCCAAACAGACCAATGGCCTGCTGGTGATGTTCACCTGCAATACATGCCCTTACGTCATCCGCAATCAATCCCGCACCAAAGATGTCTGTGCCTATGCCCAATCCAATAAGATTGGGGTCGTGTTACTGAATTCCAATGAGGGCGACCGGCAGGGAGGGAATTCCTTCGAAGAGATGCAGTCCTATGCCAAATCCCAGGGATATCAGTGGTACTATGCCTTGGACAGCAAGAGCGTGATGGCCGATGCATTTGGCGCCAGCCGCACTCCTGAATGCTACCTGTTCGACAAGAGCGGGAAGCTGGTGTACCATGGGGCCATCGATGACAGTCCGGGCGATGCCGGCCAGGTGAAGCGCCATCATCTGAAAGAGGCCATCCAGGAAATGATGCAGGGTCGGGAAGTCTCTGTCAAGGAGACGAGATCGGTGGGATGTTCGATCAATCGGGGGTGATCATTTCAGTTATGGCAGGCTCCACCTGCTGGACCGTCAGCTGCCTGTCGTAAAACCGTCGGTAATGTGTCTTATTATTCACCAATAAGGAAGAAGGTATGCCCCCTGTCCAGCTTTTGTCGATGCGTGGGCAGAAGTAGTCGGCATCCGTCTCGTTGAGCCAGGCAAACGTGGCCCGATACCCATGCTCATGAACGAATCTGGCAATACGGGCCGGGTAATAATCGGGAAGGTCCAGGCTGACGAGGATCAGCTCTACACCCTGCTGTTTGTATTTCTCCGCGGTGCTTTGGAAATAAGGTATCTCTTTATTGCAGGGGGCGCAAAAGGTAGCCCAGAAATTCACGATGAGGGGATGATCGGCCTTGGCGATATAGGCTTCCAGGTCTGTGAGCTTCCATTTGTGTACCACCGGTGTATCGCCTGATGTGTGGAAAGACAGCAGCGCTAAAGATAATATAGTAATAAGCCGTTTCATTTTAACATACCTCTACTCCACTCCTTCACCAACTGTTTATACTGCGTCTCCGGCAGGCTGCGCCGGGTATAATGTCCGGCGGTACTCTTCTGGCGGAAGGCCTCGTAAAGGCTAACAGCGCAAGCTACGGAAATGTTCAGGGATTTGATAATACCTACCTGGGGGATGATAAAATTACCGTCGGACAGCGCTCTGATCTCTTCACTTACACCCGAATGCTCATTGCCAAAGACAAGCGCCACGCGCTGCGCCAGATCCAGGTCATAAAGACCGACGGCCTCGCTGTCCAGGTGGGTGGTATAGATCTTATCATACCTGCTGCGCAGCTGTGCAAAACAGGCCGCGGCGTCCGTGAACTGGTGGATGGTGAGCCAGCTGGCGGCGCTGCTGCTGCTCTTGGCCCCCCATTTCTTATGCCGGGGGATACGGGTATTGAGCACATAGATCTCCTGTACACCCACCGCATCACAGGTACGCATGACGGCCGAGATATTATGCGGGTCAAAGACATT